>NZ_RZSR01000226.1:0-7203 GCF_004023265.1 Mesorhizobium sp. M1A.F.Ca.IN.020.06.1.1 | reverse complement strand
TGACATAGCCCTTTCGAAGGGCGCTCTACCGGGACCGGCGCAGAAGCTTCCCGTCGCAGGTGAGGCGGGAACCGGAATCTCGGGCATTCCTCAACAAGGGCAAGACTTCGAAACGATGATGGCTGGTCTTCGGGATGTTTACAACGGCGTCACCCAGGTGGCGCTTATCTCCTCAGGCGTCAGCGGCGTCACATCATCCGTGAATAAACTTTTGAAGGAAGGCTGAACCGCGCGCATGATTGGCTTGGCCGAGGGCGAAATCATGCGTGGCCTGTCAGGGTGGCGGTCGGTTAGACTTGTCATGCTGCTAGTTCTCGTCGCCCTCAGTGCTTGCAAAACCGACCTCTACACGCAATTGCAAGAGCGTGAGGCAAATGAAATGCTCGCACTTCTTGAAGACAACGGGGTCGCCGCGATCCGGGTGGTCGCCAAGGATGGGACCAGCACGATCCAGGTTGACGAAAAGCTGCTCGCCTTCTCAATCAACCTTCTGAACGCCAAGGGGTTGCCGCGCCAATCCTTCAAGAACCTCGGTGAGATATTCCAAGGATCAGGCCTGATTGCCTCGCCGACCGAGGAGCGTGCCCGTTACGTGTATGCCCTGAGCGAAGAGTTGTCGCGGACGATCAGCGATATCGATGGCGTTTTTTCTGTACGTGTTCACGTCGTGCTGCCGCATAACGACCTTGTGCGAGCCGGCGCCACGCCATCCTCGGCCGCGGTGTTTATCAGGCACGACGCCAAAACAAATGTCGCGGCTCTGCTGCCAAAGATAAAGATGCTGGTAGCCGACAGCATCGAAGGCTTGTCCTACGATAAGGTGGAAGTGGTTTTGGTGCCGGTAGAACGGTCCGCACACGAGCAACGGCCCGATCCGACTGCTGTTTTGCCACAAGCATCAACACCTCTTCCTGCGCCAATTCTGGCGACCGTGACAGGTTTTGCCGCAGCCGTATTCGCAGTGGCCTGTTATCTCTTGGTCAGCGTTGCTACGCGTCGGCGCAAGCAATCAACCGGCGTTTCCAAGGTCGAGGGGCGCCGGGATGCTTCTGCTGTCGAGGCCATTCGCAAAAGAATGCCTGCAATTGGACGTGGGTGACATCTCATTGCCAATGCCTATACAGACCGCCCGACCTGATGGTCCGCACCAATTGCGTTTTCCGGGCGCGAGCGAGCTTGCGGCTTCGGCCCATCCGACCCGTCTAGCGGCGCGTCTTGATCCAGCGTTATCGGCAGAAACGTTAGTGAAGTTGCAGAAGTGTTCCAGACTGCATCCAAGGCTGGCAGAATTGCTGGGCAACTATGACGTGGATCTGAACCACATCGGCTGCAGGCCGGACCTTCTACGCGGGCACGATCCATATCGAGCTGCCCTTCTTGCTGGTAGTATCTGGCATGCCCGTTCGCTGGTCGCGTTTGTCTCTCAGCCTGAGCTTGCCATCCTTGTTAAACGCATCGGCGTGGATGCACACGCATTCGGAATCCGACACCTGCTGCATGCCGTTGAGAACAGACTGATCGCGGACCCAGAAAAACTCGCTCAGCAAATCGAATACGATGGACATGCATGTCTTGGGGCTTGGCTCCAGGACAGTTCAGCGACCGAGCGTAACCGCGTGCTTCTTCGGTTGCCCGAGGGGACTGCCGCGGAGACTCCAGCACCTGAGCATTGGACCGCCGCCGGCCAATTGCTTTCACTTGTACTAGCTCATTTTGAGACAGAGACCCCGGTGAAATGACAGCCGAACTTTCCGAGGGGCCAATAGCGCCGCAGATGCGTCCAATCGGACCACTGATACCCGCGAGCGAGCTCGAAACCTGGCACAGCGCCGCGCAAGCGCTTGCCGCGGCAGAACGGCATCGGCAGCGCGTTCGAAACTGGGCACGCGCCGTTTACCAGCGGGCGTGGGTGCGCGGCCACATGGAGGGCTCGAATGCAGGCACCGAGGAGATGGCAGGGCTGATTGCGGAGACAATCTCCGAAATCGCGCGACGAAAGGCGGCTCTGGAGCAGGAATTGCCGCAGCTCGTGATGGAAATATTGAGCGATCTTATCGGCGCTTTCGATCCGGGCGAGCTACTGGTGAGGGCTGTTCGTCACGCCATAGAGTGTCAATACAGCGGCGCCGAAGTTTGCCTTCATGTTTCTCCCATGCAAGTCGACATGCTTGCACGAGAGTTTGCTCGATGCGACGGCCAGGATGGTCGACCAAGGGTGCGGATCGAGCCCGACCCGACGTTGTCGCCGCAACGGTGCGTGCTGTGGAGCGAGTACGGCAATGTCGACCTGGGACTTGACGCCCAGATGCGCGCGCTGCGCCTTGGTTTCGGGACGCTATGTGAAAAAGGCGAGCTATGAGAAAGCCCGTCCCAGAACATAACGCTGACGCCGACACTCGAGCTCTCGTTCCAGCAATCTCGTCTTTGAGGGCTGCGGCCAAGCGAATTGACACGCGTGCGGTGCGCGGTCGGATCACGCGGGCTATCGGCACACTGGTTCATGCCGTCTTGCCAGATACTCGTATTGGGGAACTTTGCCTCCTAGAGGACCCGCGAACCGGGCTGTCGCTCGAGGCCGAGGTGATCGGCCTGTCGGGTGATGGTGTATTGCTGACACCGATCGGGGACTTGGTGGGCCTATCCAGCCGCGCAGAGGTCGTGGCCACTGGCCGAATGCGTGAGGTGCCCGTCGGCGGCGATTTGCTCGGTCGCGTGATCGACAGTCGTTGCCGCCCATTGGACGGCAAAGGCGAAATCAAGACCGTCGAAACTCGGCCCCTGCATGGCAGAGCCCCCAATCCGATGACGAGGCGCATGATTGAGCGGCCATTCCCGCTTGGGGTCCGTGTCCTCGATGGTCTGCTGACGTGCGGCGAGGGCCAGCGGATCGGGATTTATGGCGAGCCAGGTGGTGGCAAGTCGACGCTGTTGTCACAGATCGTAAAGGGTGCCGCCGCTGACGTCGTCATAGTGGCGCTCATAGGCGAACGTGGACGGGAAGTTCGTGAATTCATCGAAAGGAATCTTGGTGAAGAGGGCCTTCTCCGTACGGTCGTCGTGGTTGAAACCTCCGACCGCTCGGCGGTGGAGCGTGCGCAATGCGCTCCAATGGCGACTGCGCTCGCGGAATATTTTCGCGATCAGGGCCTACGCGTTGCTCTCATGCTGGATTCGCTGACGCGCTTCTGCCGCGCTATGCGCGAAATAGGCCTTGCTGCGGGTGAGCCGCCGACGCGACGGGGCTTTCCTCCTTCCGTTTTTGGCATGCTGCCAGGCCTGCTCGAGCGCGCCGGCATGGGTGAGCGGGGCTCAATCACGGCCTTCTATACGGTGCTTGTAGAGGGTGATGGCACGGGTGATCCAATCGCCGAGGAATCGCGTGGTATTCTCGATGGCCATGTCATCCTCTCACGCGCTATTGCGGCGCGATCGCATTTCCCCGCTATTGATGTGCTGCAGAGTCGCAGCCGCGTCATGGATGCAGTCGTTTCGGGGACACATCGCAAGGCAGCATCCATTTTCCGCGAGCTCCTATCGCGCTATGCCGAGACCGAGTTCTTGATCAATGTTGGCGAATACAAGCCAGGTGGAGATCCCCTGACTGACCGGGCCGTCGCGTCAATCGACGAACTGAGGGAGTTTCTGCGCCAGAGCGAAGATGACGCGTCAGATTTCGAGGAGACGGTCGCATGGATGTCGCGTCTGACCGCGTGAACTGGGTTCAGTCTTCGAGGTTACGGCTTCTGAAGGAAATGCAAGAGCGTCGTGCCCTTGGCGAGCTGTCCAAGAAGGAAGCCCAGCGCGATGTGGCCGCCTCAGCCGTACAAAATGCCGCTAGGGAGCTTGCAATGATACAGCAACATTGTTCAAGAACAGAAGCAGCGCTCTATCAGCATCTGATGTCACTCGACAACTTGTCTAGCGCAGCGCTCGACCGTCACCGCCTTCACACTGAACAGCTTGCCGCTGAGATCACTTCCAGACGGCAGATGCTTGATGATGCCCAAATCGCTCAAGAGGAGGCTGAGATGGCGGCGTCCAGGACGAGGGAGCTATGGGTCATATGTTCGGCGGCAAGGGACAAATGGCAACAAATCGAGGACGACGTGCGGCGCGCCGTCGAGACTCATTCGGAGGCCGCAGCCGAGATCGAGGCCGACGACGAGATACTGCTGAAATATGCGAGGGGGTCGCTTGCCTAAATGCCGCGCAACCGGATCCGACAGTCGCAAGAGGTCGTCCGAATGACACGACCGTGCAGTCTTTGATAGCCGCTGCGGTCACACCCGCCATGTTCGAACCAGTTCTGAAACTGTCCCGCACGGTTGTCTCGTGGCTCAATGATACAGCAGCGCCCCGCACGCCGTTTCAAAGCCGGATCAACGAGGTGCCGCTATCGGTGCGAACGGCAGGGCTTGTCTGGCAGCAGGAACCTGCTGCCATTCCGATGCTTGACTGCGTCTGGAGAGTGGGAGCCGAAACGGTCATCTTGTCGCTGTCGCGCCCGCTCGTAGAGGAGTTCATCACGACAGTGCAGAACGGCTTGGCCTTCCCTTCCGAGCCAACTGCTTCGCTTATTCTCGAACTCGCTCTTGAGCCGCTTGTCACTCGACTGGAGGAGACGACGCGTCTGAACGTGCAACTCGTGCGCGTATGCGAAGCCACGATGCTGGCTCCTCATCTTGAACTCGACATCATTTTCGGCGCGGTCAAGGGCAAGGGCCGTCTATTCCTGTTCACGCCTCTTGACGGCTTAGTACCGCCTGCGTTTCGCGCGCTAGGCGAACTGCTTGCCCAGTTGCCGCGGCAGCTGGGCGGGCTGCCTCCAGAGCTCCCGCTCATTGTTGCAGGAGAGGTCGGCACGCTTCGCCTTCCTGCGGCGCTTCTTCGAAGCGCATGTGTCGGTGATGCATTGTTGCCCGATATTGCGCCGTTCGGCCGCGGCCAGATCACCCTAGCTGTCGGCCAGTTGTGCGCCGGGGCGGATCTTGACGGCGATGAATTAATCTTGCGGGGGCCTTTCCGCCCGCGACCGTGTCCTTTGGAGAATGCGCATATGACACAACCCGGATCGCAACTGGAGCTTACTAAGGATCTCGACGATGTCGAGATCGTGCTTGTCTTTGAATGCGGCCGCTGGCCTATTTCTCTTGGGGAATTAAGAAGTGCCGGCGAAGGGCATATTTTTGAACTTGGATGGCCGATCGACGGCCCGGTCGACATAGTGGCCAATGGTCAGCGTATCGGGCGTGGCGACATTGTCCGCATCGGAGAAGAGCTGGGCATCAGGCTCCGTGGCGGGTTTGCATGCAATGAGTGAAGCTCAGCCGACAATCCTGGCGCTTCTTGCGGTTACCGCCGGACTCGGTCTGCTGGTTTTAGCAGTTGCCACGACAACGGCCTTTGTAAAGGTATCAATTGTTCTTTTCCTCGTCCGCAATGCGCTCGGGACCCAGACCATACCACCCAATGTGGTGCTGTACGCCGCGGCGATGATCCTCACTATGTTCGTTAGTGCGCCCGTTGCTGAGCAGACCTATGACCGCATGTCGGATCCCAAGCTCCACTATCAGACATTCGACGACTGGGTAAGCGCCGCTAAAGCCGGAAGTGAGCCCTTGCGCGAGCATCTCAAGAAATTCACAAATGAAGAGCAGCGGCGATTTTTCCTATCTTCGACAGAAAAGGTCTGGCCAGAGGAAATGCACGCTGCAGCCACGCCTGATGACTTTGCAATACTTGTACCGTCTTTCTTGCTATCAGAATTGAAGCGCGGATTTGAGATAGGATTTCTACTTTATCTGCCTTTTATTGTTATAGATCTGATAGTGACAACTATCTTGATGGCAATGGGTATGTCGATGGTCTCACCAACTGTTATATCTGTCCCGTTCAAGATCTTTTTGTTTGTTGCCATTGATGGTTGGTCAAAATTGATGCATGGGCTTGTGCTGAGTTATACGTTACCGGGAGGCTGATCATCACTGAATCCAGCATCATTACTCTTATGAGCCAATCACTGGTGGTTTTCATGATCTGGATTCTACCGCCGCTCATTGCATCAGTGGTTGTCGGCCTCGTCATCGGCATCCTCCAGGCGGCGACGCAGATCCAGGATGAAAGCTTGCCGCTCACCGTGAAGCTTCTGGTCGTTGTCGCGGTGATTGGGCTGTTTGCTCCTGTGCTAAGCGCCCCGCTCATAGAGCTAGCCGATCAGATCTTCACCGAGTTTCCCGCAATGACACTTAGCTACTAGTCCGCCCCATGGACGCGCCATCGGCCGATATTCAAATTCTGATCCAGACGGCTCTCGAACTCGTCGTTGCGGCAGGTCTTGGGGCAGCCCGCGCGATGGGCATCATGCTGATCTTTCCCGTATTCACACGCTCGCAGATCAGTGGGCTGATCCGGGGCTGTTTGGCTGTTGGCTTCGCACTACCATGCCTGGCACACGTCAGCGGCGGATTGCCGGCGCTGGATTCTGATACACGCCTGATCCAGCTAACCCTGCTCGGATTCAAGGAAGTTTTTGTCGGTGTACTCCTTGGCACTTTTCTTGGCATTCCGCTTTGGGGCCTTCAGGCTGCCGGGGAGCTTATCGACAACCAACGCGGCATCAGCAGCCCGACCGCTTCGGCCGATCCCGCGACGAACAGTCAGGCTTCCGCGATGGGCGTTTTTCTGGGGATCACTGCGATTGCCATATTCGTCGGATCAGGAGGCCTGGAAACTTTGATCAGTGTCCTGTACCGCAGCTACTTGATCTGGCCGGTGTATCAGTTTCACCCGACACTGAGCGGGCCAGGAGCAATGGAGTTGTTGGGGCTTCTCGACCGCATAATGCGCACGGCATTATTGGTATCGGGGCCTGTCGTGTTCTTCCTGATACTGATTGATATATCGATGATGCTGCTGCGTCGCTTTGCCCCGCAATTTAAGGCGAGCCAACTGTCTCCGGCAATCAAGAACATTGTCTTTCCAGTTCTCATGGTCACCTACGCTGCCTATCTGGTGGAGAGCATGAAACTGGAGGTCACACAAGCCAACGGCGCGCTGGAGTGGTTCGACAAATTGCTGCCATGAGCGACACAAGTGAAGAGAAGACACACGCCGCCAGCCCGAAGAAGTTAAGTGAAGCGCGCAAAAAAGGACAGCTGCCACGTAGCTCCGATTTCGTCCGCGCGGTCGGGACTTGCGCTGGGC
>NZ_RZSR01000225.1:0-7204 GCF_004023265.1 Mesorhizobium sp. M1A.F.Ca.IN.020.06.1.1 | reverse complement strand
AGATCGTCGAGTTCCTGCGCGATCCGCAGAAGTTCCAGCGGCTCGGCGGCAAGATCCCGCGCGGCGTGCTGCTGGTCGGCCCTCCCGGAACCGGCAAGACGCTGCTCGCCCGCTCCGTCGCAGGCGAGGCCAACGTGCCGTTCTTCACCATCTCCGGCTCGGATTTCGTCGAGATGTTCGTCGGCGTCGGCGCAAGCCGGGTGCGCGACATGTTCGACCAGGCCAAGAAGAACGCCCCCTGCATCATCTTCATCGACGAAATCGACGCCGTCGGCCGCCATCGCGGCGCCGGCCTCGGCGGCGGCAATGACGAGCGCGAGCAGACGCTGAACCAGCTGCTGGTCGAGATGGACGGCTTCGAGTCCAACGAAAGCATCATCCTGATCGCCGCCACCAACCGGCCCGACGTGCTCGACCCGGCGCTGCTCAGGCCGGGCCGCTTCGACCGCCAGGTGGTCGTGCCGAACCCCGACATCGTCGGCCGCGAGAAGATCCTCAAGGTGCATGTGCGCAATGTGCCGCTGGCGCCCAATGTCGACCTCAAGGTCATCGCGCGCGGCACGCCCGGCTTCTCCGGCGCCGACCTGATGAACCTGGTCAACGAATCCGCGCTGATGGCGGCGCGTCGCAACAAGCGGCTCGTCACCATGGCCGAGTTCGAGGACGCCAAGGACAAGATCATGATGGGCGCCGAGCGCCGCTCGTCGGCGATGACGCAGGCCGAGAAGGAGCTGACCGCCTATCACGAGGCCGGCCACGCCATCCTGGCGCTCAACGTGCCGACGGCCGATCCGCTGCACAAGGCGACCATCATCCCGCGCGGCCGCGCGCTCGGCATGGTCATGCAGCTGCCGGAAGGCGACCGCTATTCGATGAGCTACAAATACATGATCTCGAGGCTGGCGATCATGATGGGCGGCCGCGTCGCCGAGGAGTTCAAGTTCGGTAAGGAGAACATCACCTCCGGCGCCTCCTCCGACATCGAGCAGGCGACCAAGCTGGCGCGCGCCATGGTCACGCGGTGGGGCTTCTCCGACAAGCTCGGCCATGTCGCCTATGGCGACAACCAGGAAGAGGTCTTCCTCGGCCATTCGGTGGCGCGCCAGCAGAACATCTCGGAAGAGACCGCGCAGATCATCGACGCCGAGGTGCGCCGGCTGATCGACGATGCCTATTCCACCGCCAAGACCGTGCTGACCAAGAAGAAGAAGGACTGGATCGCGCTGGCCGAAGGGCTGCTCGAATACGAGACCCTGACCGGCGAGGAGATCAAGCAGCTGATCGCCGGCCACAAGCCCGCCCGCGACCTTGGCGACGACACGCCGCCCAGCCGCGGCTCGGCTGTGCCGAAAGCCGGCACCGGCGGCCGTCGCAAGAAGGGCCCCGAGCCCGAAGGCGGCATGGAGCCGCAGCCGCAGGGCTAAGGCTCGATCGAAAACGAAACATAAAAAACGACGCCGCGGCTCAGACCGCGGCGTTGTTGTTTGGGAGCTCACAGACGGATTGGCGAGTCGCTCGCGGACCGCACCTGCAAGATCGGCGTCCGGCGCAAGCGCCAATCTTCCTTCTGGCTCATCACGCTTCTGGCCTCGCATGGCACCCCGAACCTCCCGCGCAAAACGCACGAAACTGTTCGCGATGTCTTCGCACACCTGTTCGCGATGTCCTCAGTCCATATAGGGGGAGATTGGTAGCTTCGCCGGCGGGGGTTCTTTTGCGGCGCCGATATGCCTCTTTAAGCGCGTCCAACGAAAAAGCCCGCGCATCTCGCGATGCGCGAGCCTTGGTCTTGGAGGTAAGCGCTGAGCGATCAGCTCTTCAGCTTGGCGTTGCAGAGGCTGTAGAAGCCGCCGCCCTTCTGGATCCACCGCAGGCCGTTCAGCGTGTTGGCGTCCTTGTTGGCATAGTACTGCTCGAGGCAGGTGTGCATGCGGGCCTTGGCCGGCGTCTCGTTGGCGAATTTCGGCGAGATGGCGGTCGGGAAGGTCACGCCCTTCGGCGCAGCCACGCTGGGCTTTGCCGGTTCCTTGGTGAAAGTCGCCTCGGTCGGAGCCGGCACGGTGTCGTCGTCGTCGCCGGCGCCGCATTCGGCCTTGCGGAAGTCGTTCCACTTCATGCCGTTGAGCTTGTTGGCGGTCTTGGCAGCCTGGTACTTGCTGCTGCATTCGGCCATGGTCAGACCCTTGGCCGAACCACCGTCAGCGGCAGCGGTGGAAGTCTTGCTGGCGGCAGGTTTGGCGGCCGCCGCGGCAGTGGCGCCGGGGCCGCATTCAGCCTTGCGGAAATCGTTCCACTTCATGCCGTTCAGCGTGCCGGCCGCCTTAGCGGCCTGATACTTGGTGCTGCATTCCTTTGCGGTCAGGCCCTTGGCCGTGTCGTCCGAGGCAGCTGCCGTCTTTGCCTTCTTGGTGTCAGAAGCCTTGGTCTCGGTCGCAGCCTTGGTCTCAGTCGCCGCCTTGGTGTCGGTCGCCGCCTTGGTGTCGGTCGTGGCGGAAGCGTCGCTGCCGCACTGGGCCTTGCGGAACTGGTTCCAGGTCTGGCCATTGAGCGTTCCGGCGTCCTTGGCCGCGTTGTACTTGGTGCTGCACTCGGCCATGGTCAGCGCGTTGGCCGGCGCCGCCAGGAACAGGGTTGCGACGGCGATGCCCGTCAATGTTGCAAGTCTATGAATAAGCATGGCGTTTTTCTCCCTTGCTGCCGCCAAATGGTGCCTATACCAAATCAATAGCTCTCAACTTCGGGCTGCGCCAGATGCTTCCCGCGCGGATGCCCTCACAAAGTGTGTTCCTGCCGACAAGGTGCTAAATTGCTGGCGCTCGGTTCGAGCAAATAAGGTTTTCCCAACCGTGTCGGGCGGAAAAGCTGTCTGGGCTTCTATATTCCCGCTACAACGAGAGGTCGTGGCAGGCTGCCGAATCACTTGACCGGTCTGCGACAATGATTTTCTAAGGAATAGTAATATATAATCACGAAACGTGATGATCGGATGCGGCCCAATTGTGGCAATACGGGCGGCTGAAACCGACGGGGACTTTGGCAGGTATGGCAGGGCAGTATTTCGGCACCGACGGCATTCGCGGACGCGCCAACAAGTTTCCCATGACGGCCGAGGTGGCCATGCGGGTGGGTATGGCCGCCGGCCTTTCTCTCCAGCGGGGCAACCATCGGCACCGCGTCGTGCTCGGCAAGGACACGCGGCTTTCCGGCTACATGATCGAGAACGCGATGGTGTCAGGCCTGTGCGCCGCCGGCATGGACGTGTTCCTGCTCGGGCCGATTCCGACACCGGCGGTCGCCATGCTGGTGCGCTCGCTGCGCGCCGACATCGGGGTGATGATCTCGGCCTCGCATAACCCCTATTACGACAACGGCATCAAGCTGTTCGGCCCCGACGGCTATAAGCTCTCCGACGAGATCGAGGAGCGAATCGAAGGCATGCTCGACAAGGACATCGAGTTGTCGCTTGCCGATTCCGACGGGCTGGGGCGTGCCAAGCGCGTCGACGGCGTCCACGACCGCTATATCGAATTCGCCAAGCGCACGCTGCCGCGCTCGATGTCGCTTTCCGGGCTTCGGATCGTCGTCGATTGCGCGAACGGCGCCTCATACAAGGTGGCGCCGGAGGCGCTGTGGGAGCTCGGCGCCGAGGTGGTCGCCATCAATGTCGAGCCGAACGGCTTCAACATCAACAAGGAGTGCGGCTCGACCCATCCGGCCGGCCTGCAGAAGAAGGTGCACGAGGTGCGCGCCGATATCGGCATCGCGCTCGACGGCGACGCCGACCGTGTGGTCATCGTCGACGAGAACGGCGCCATCGTCGACGGCGACCAGATCATGGCGCTGATCGCCGAGTCCTGGCACCAGAGCGGACGGCTGGCCGGCGGCGGCGTCGTCTCGACGGTGATGTCCAATCTCGGTCTTGAGCGTTTCCTTAGCGACATGAAGCTGCAGCTGCACCGCACCAAGGTCGGCGACCGCTATGTCGTCGAGCACATGCGCGCGCACGGCCTCAATGTCGGCGGGGAGCAGTCCGGCCATATTGTGCTGTCCGATTTCTCGACCACCGGCGACGGCCTGGTTTCGGCGCTGCAGGTGCTGGCCTGCATCAAGCGGCAGAACCGGCCGGTCAGCGAGCTGTCGAAAAAGTTCGAGCCGGTGCCTCAGCTTCTGAAGAACGTCCGCATCTCCGGCGGCAAGCCGCTGGAGGAGGCGCCGGTCAAGGCAGCCATCGAGGAAGGGCGCAACCGCCTGGGCAAGGCCGGCCGCCTCGTTATCCGGCCGTCCGGCACCGAGCCGCTCATCCGCGTCATGGCCGAAGGCGACGATCCGCAGCTGGTCGAGGCCGTCGTCAACGAGATCGTCGGCATCATCTCGGATACCCGCAGCGCCGCCTGATCGCCGCCGCAAAGCGGACGATCGCATCTGCAAGCCCGCCGCCAGGCGGGCTTTTTCGCGCGCTCACAACACCCCGGACAACGGAATACCCTCTAAAATTGTAGGCATTCGTGGTTAATCAGTACGGTTAAACGGCTTTTAACCTTTGCAATTCATTATCCACGCCGAGGTTCATCTTCGGGCGATGTCGTCCCGAGGCTTCTTAGGGGTGACAGCATGTTCGATACCGCAAGAATGGCACTGTTTGCCGCGCTGTTGGCGGGAGTGGCCGGACCGGCCCTCGCCGCCGACCTGTGGGAACCACCGCCGGTGGAGGAAGCTCCGCCGCCGGTGGTCGAGGCGCAGCCGATCGACGTCGGCGGCTGGTATATTCGCGGCGACATCGACTACCACAAGTCGACCTTGCGCGGCATCGACTACATTACATACGGGCCACCGCCCGGCACCAACGATTTCGATTTCGGCAAGCTGAAGGGCGGCTTCTCGCTCGGCGGCGGCGTCGGCTACAAGATCAATGATTACTTCCGAACCGATCTGACGGCCGACTATTGGTTCAAGTCGGACTTCAACGGCCAGACCTCGGACCTCGTCACGACATCAACCGAGGTGTCGAGGATGAGCGCGCTGCTGCTGTTGGCCAATGCCTATGTCGATATCGGCACCTATCACGGTATCACGCCTTACGTCGGCGCCGGCATCGGCGGTGCGCACGTCAAGTGGGACACGGTCCACGATCCGAACACCACAGAAACCAACCCGGGTTCGTCCAACTGGCGCTTCGCCTATGCGCTCATGGCCGGCGCTTCCTACTGCCTGACCGACAGGGTGATCCTCGACGCAGGCTACCGCTTCACTCACATCCAGGGCGGGCGCATGTTCGAGTTCGATTCGACGAGTTCCGGGCCGGGGTTCGACCACGGCATCAACACGCATGAGGTGCGCGGCGGTCTGCGCTACCAATTCGGCGGCAACAATGGGTGCACTACACCGGTGGCCTACCAGCCTGAGCCGGAGCCGATCTACACCAAGTAGCCGCTTCGAGATCCTGAAATTCTGCCAATCGCCCGGCGCCAGCCGGGCGATTTTCTTTTGTGGGTGGCCGGCAAAACAGCATCGAAATCAATTCGGTAACCCCCTGTTATCCTTAACCGGCACTTAACCACTATGGTTAACAATGCTCCTGAAACGGCAGCTGTGCTCGCGTTCGCGACTGGCGCCAATCTCAGGAGCCGGGGACCATGACATCAAAATCGTGTATCGCACTGGCGCTCGCCGCAATCGTGCTGATGCCGGCGACACAGGCGGTGTCGGCCGACTACGATCCGCCGATCTATGTCGATCAGGCGCCGGATTATCAGCCGGTCGAGGTAGGCTCCGGCTGGTACCTCCGCGGCGACGTCTCCTATCTGGTGGAGAAGAGCTTCAGGAATGAGGATTTCGCCTCCCCGCCGGGGAGCTTCAGCGACAAAGAAGACCCGATCTTTGCGAGTATAGGCTTCGGCTACCATTTCACCGATTACCTGCGTGCTGATTTCAATTTCGGTTATCTGCCGGGCAACAGGGTCAGTGTCGGCTACGATGACACATTGATCGTGACACCGCCGGCCACGGCAACCGTGGCATCCGCGACCCTCAAGAATTATGCATTCTCGGGCATTCTCAACGGTTACGTCGACCTTGGTACCTATATCGGCGTTACACCTTATGTTGGAGCGGGTCTCGGCATTGTGCGGAGCAAGTACAATCTTTCAGCGAGCTATTTCACCGACAACGCTGATCCCTCCGATGATTTCACCCAAACCGATAACAAGACGAAGTATTCACTTGCGTACACCTTGAATGCAGGTTTTGCTTACCAGGTCTCAAAGAATGTGCTGATAGATCTGGGATATCAGTATTTCTCAGCGCCAGATGCTGAATATGCGACAGCCGACAGCCTGACTTCCTACTCGATCCGAAAGGGGATCAGCAATCACCAGGTCAAGCTCGGGCTGCGCTACGATCTTTGGTAAGCGAGGGAACTCGGAAATTGCCGCCGGCGGGTCGAACGGGTCCGCCGTTCTTTTTCGTTTCCGGCGCGTGGTGCCGTCAGACAAATATCCCGACAGCGACAAAAACTTTGCTCTTGACGCCGGAAGGCTGAAAGCATATCGCCGTCCGTGGGCCACCCCTCCCCAACGAGGGGCCACTATCTGGAAGGATAGACCACGATGACGACGCTTACCAAGCCCGGACTCCGTCCGGCAAACCCCAATTTCTCCTCAGGTCCCTGTGCAAAACGCCCCAGCTGGTCGGTCGAGGCGCTGAAAGCTGCTGCGCTCGGACGCTCTCACCGCGCCAAAATCGGCAAGGGCAAGCTCGAGCAGGCGATCGAGCTGACGCGCGAAATCCTCGAGGTCCCGGCCGGCTACCGGATCGGCATCGTGCCGGCATCCGATACCGGCGCGGTCGAGATGGCACTGTGGTCGCTGCTTGGCGAGCGCGGCGTCGACATGGTCGCCTGGGAAAGTTTCGGTTCCGGCTGGGTGACCGATGTCGTCAAGCAGCTCAAGCTCGCCGATGTGCGCAAGTTCGAGGCCGGCTACGGCGTGTTGCCGGATCTGACGCAGATCGATTTCGATCGCGACGTGGTCTTCACCTGGAACGGCACGACCTCCGGCGTGCGCGTGCCGGACGGCGATTTCATTCCGACCGACCGCAAGGGTCTCACCATCTGCGACGCCACCTCGGCGGCGTTCGCGCAGCGGCTCGACTTCGATAAACTCGACGTCGTCACCTTCTCCTGGCAGAAGGTGCTGGGCGGCGAGGG
>NZ_RZSR01000224.1:0-7212 GCF_004023265.1 Mesorhizobium sp. M1A.F.Ca.IN.020.06.1.1 | reverse complement strand
CTCCAAGGCAGCCGTCATCATCGCCAGACCGCGCACGATCTTGCCGCTCTGGAACAACAGGTTGCCCAGCGTCGCCTGCGCACCGGCATGGCCTTTTTCGGCCGCGAGTTGCAGCCAGCGCCCGGCCTGTTTGACGCTGGCCTTCACGCCGCCCTCGCCTTTCAGGAACATCTGACCGATCTCGAACTGCGCGTTCGGATTGCGGTAGTTGGCGGCGGCGCGCATGTAGTATTCCTGCGCCGCAACCTCGTTCTCCTCAACCGGGCTGCCGGGGATGCCTTTGCGCAGATAGTCGCCGAGCGCGACAAGCGCGTCGGAGACATAGCTTTCCTCGGGCGAGCCGGGCTCGACATCCTGGTCGACGATCTCGGAGAAGAACTTGAAGGCCGCATAGTCGTCGCGGGCCACGCCGTCGCCCTGGGCATACATGCGCGCAAGCTTCCAGGTGGCGCCGATCTGGCCGTTCTCGGCGGCATATTTATAGGCCTCGACCGCTTGATCCTTGTGGCCGTTCTTGTAGGCGGAGAAGCCGAACTGGAACACCGCCCACGGGCTCGACTGCGGCTTGACCCCGGTCTTGTCGTCGAACACCTTGTCGTCGAAGGCCATGACCTGCCCGACGGCGCCCAAGGTCGCCACCGCGACCAGTGCCGGCAAGACAAATGACCTCAACACCTCAAATGTCCGCATAGCAGTGTGTTTCTTTTGCACCGCCCGGATGGGTGACCGCGCCGTCGCGGGCCGACCCTACGGTCTGCGCATATTTCCAGATCGCACCGGACTGATAGTCGGTCTTGCGCGCCTTCCATTTCTTGGCCCGGGCCGCCAGCTCGGCATCCGACAGCGCCACCTCGATCGTGCCACTCACGGCGTCGATAGAGATCACGTCGCCATTCTTGATGAGCCCGATCGGCCCGCCGACCGCCGCCTCCGGCCCGACATGGCCGATGCAGAAACCACGTGTAGCACCGGAAAAACGCCCGTCGGTGATCAGCGCCACTTTGCCGCCCATGCCTTGGCCGTAGAGCGCTGCCGTCGTCGACAGCATCTCGCGCATGCCCGGACCGCCGCGCGGCCCCTCGTAGCGGATGACGAGGACCTCGCCCTCCCGGTAATTGCGCTGCGTGACCGCTTCGAAGCACTCCTCTTCCGAATCGAAGCAGCGCGCCGGGCCTGAGAATTTCAGCTCCGACATGCCGGCGATCTTCACGATCGCGCCTTCGGGGGCGAGGTTGCCCTTCAAGCCCACAACGCCGCCTGTCTTGGTGATTGGCCGATTGGCGGGACGCACAACATCCTGGCTCTCATTCCAGGCAACGTGCTCCATGTTTTCGGCCAAAGTGCGGCCAGTGACCGTCATGCAGTCGCCATGCAGATAGCCGTGGTCGAGCAGCGTTTTCATCAAGAGCGGAATGCCGCCGGCCTCGAACATGTCCTTGGCGACATATTTGCCGCCGGGCTTGAGGTCGGCGATATAAGGCGTCTTTTCGAAGATCGCTGCCACGTCGAAGAGGTCGAACTTGAGACCCGCCTCATGCGCGATCGCCGGCAGATGCAGTGCCGCGTTGGTCGAGCCGCCGGTGGCCGACACGACCGTCGCAGCATTCTCCAACGCCTTGCGGGTAACGATGTCGCGCGGCCGGATGTTTTTCGCGATCAGCTCCATGACCTTTTCGCCGGAGGCGAAATTGAACCGGTCGCGCATTTCGTAGGGCGCCGGCGCGCCGCAGGAATAGGGCAAGGCCAGCCCGATCGCCTCGGCGACCGTCGCCATGGTGTTGGCGGTGAACTGAGCGCCGCACGACCCTGCCGACGGACAGGCTGCCTGCTCGATCTCGAGCAGCTCGGCATCGGAGATCGTGCCGACCGAATGCTGCCCGACCGCCTCGAACACATCCTGCACGGTGATCTGCCTTCCGCGGTAGCTGCCGGGCAGGATCGAACCGCCATAGATGAAGATAGACGGCACGTTGAGCCGCACCATCGCCATCATCATTCCGGGCAGCGACTTGTCGCAGCCGGCAAGCCCGACCAGCGCATCATAGCAATGGCCGCGCATGGTGAGCTCGACTGAATCGGCGATCACCTCGCGCGACACCAGGGACGACTTCATGCCCTGGTGGCCCATGGCGATACCGTCCGTGACGGTGATGGTGCAGAACTCGCGCGGCGTGCCATTGGCTGCCGCGACGCCTTTCTTCACCACCTGTGCTTGGCGCATCAGTGAGATGTTGCAGGGAGCGGCCTCGTTCCAGCAGCTGGCGACGCCGACCAGCGGCTGCGCGATCTCGGCCGCCGACAGTCCCATGGCGTAAAGGTATGAACGATGTGGTGCGCGCGCCGGACCTTCGGTCACGTAGCGGCTGGGCAGCTTGGCCTTGGAGATTGCCTTGGCGTCCATCGTCGTCCTTGCCGCACACCCCGCGGCCGGTCCCATCGCCGAGCCAACCTGGCACGCATCCCGAGACCTATTCGAGTTGCTCCGGGTTTATGGCGGGAAATGGGCAGTTCCCTCGGCTAGCCTTTTAGCTTCGGGGGTGTTCATAAACTGTTGCTGAAACGTCACAATCGTCTGAAGCGCCGGCTGTGCAGCTAATTTGCAACACAGGATCGGCCAACCAGCCCAGGCCGTTGAATGCCCAATAGAAAAAGGCCGGGCGGTGCCCGGCCTT
Organism: Mesorhizobium sp. M1A.F.Ca.IN.020.06.1.1; assembly: GCF_004023265.1. Taxonomy (NCBI): domain Bacteria; kingdom Pseudomonadati; phylum Pseudomonadota; class Alphaproteobacteria; order Hyphomicrobiales; family Phyllobacteriaceae; genus Mesorhizobium; species Mesorhizobium sp. M1A.F.Ca.IN.020.06.1.1. The sequence continues at coordinate 4,540 of NZ_RZSR01000224.1, read as the reverse complement.
CTTCGCGGAAATGCGGGAGCGGCTTAGAACTTGATCTTTATGCCACCCGAGATCGCCGTGACCAGATCGTTGCCGAAGTCGTAACTGGCGTCGGTGCCGGCCTGATAACCGTTGTCTCCGGTCACTATGCCGGAATGCCCGCTGGTCAGCACACCGAATGCACCAGCCAACCGAACCTCGATATTCGGCCGCGGCGTGTAGGCGACGCCGCCCCCGAGCGTCCAAGTATCGGTCTGCGCGCCATAGCCGTGCGAAGTGCCGCGATCCCAGGTGAGCTGACCGGCGGCGCTCCACTGATCGTTGAACTTATGGCCTATGCCGCCCGACACCGTCCAACCGTCGCGATACATCAGGTCCAGCGAGGTGGCCTGAAGAGAGCCGGAAGCATCATTGCCCGTAAAACATGCGGCGGTGGGAGTCCCGACAATACAAATGGGAACGCTCTGCAGCACGCTCCAGTTCACCCATTTGATCGAACCGAAAGCAAGCCAGCCTGGCGCGATGCCGGACTGCAATTTCAACTCCACGGAGTCCGGCATGTACTGGGTGCTGCCGTAGATCGGCGCAGAGCCCGTGGGTAATGTCGGTGACGTCAGTGTGCCGGAGATGTTGTCGAGCTTGACCTGCGAATTATAGACCAAGCTGGCGCGGAGTGCGATCTCAGGGATTTCGTAGGCAACGCCAGCGCGCCAGCCCCAGCCGCTGGCCTCCAGGTCGACGCGGCCAATCGGTGACGGCCCAAATGGATTGAAACCCACTAAGCTTTCCTTGAAGCCTGAAATATCCTGGTAGAACGCGCCGCCGATAAAACGGAGCTGGCCCTTACCGACATCGAACTTGTATGAACAGGTACCGGCGTAGTTATTGCTCTTGATATCCGTTTCAACGTTGGAAAAAGCGCCATTCCACGACGCGCCAGGGGCGGTGTGAGCGCCCCACGGCTGTGAATAGTCGATCATACAGTCGACGCCCGGCACAACCTGAACCTTGCCCCCGATGCGCGGCACCCAATAACCCTCGGCGCCATCCGCCGTGGAACTGAGAAAATTGAATGTCCCATTCAGACCAGTCGCATTCTTGTACTTGCGATCCGGCATCACATAGGTAGCTTCCGCTTCCGTCGCGAACGGCGCCGGGTCGAACAGCAGGTCGATGTCGTAGCCGCCGCGCTCGAGCCCGCCGGCATGCGCCGGGTGCATCGCCGATCCGATCAAAGCCAACGAAAAGCACCCTGCCCCCAGCAGTGCTTTGAGCCGCAAAACGTTCATGGAAATCCCTCCCCGAAACACGAAGTGGGCAAGCTAGAACCAATTCAGGTTAACGGCGCAACAACGAATTCGTGAGCTGTACATGTACACCTTGACAGCTCGTATTTTCGCCATGGTCACCGACCGCCCATTGAGCCCTAAAAGCGGCCCACTCGGCATCGGAGCGAGAGAAAAAATTGCAAAAAAGGTCCGAAACAGCTCAAAAACGGGCCATTTGGAACGGAATAGGCCCCATTGTTACATTACGGCAACAATGGGGCCAAAACTTTCCGTTTACGTCAAAATTAACCCAACGGCAGGCCCGTATCCGAGCGTGGTGACGCTTCGTAAAGCGCCCTCCAGTGAAGCCGAATCTTGCCGGTCACCCGGCGTCTCGGACCCTGGTCAGGGCGACTGAAAGCCTCTCTTGAGCCTCGCGATATTCGGCGAGCTTTTCGCGCTCTGCCTCGACCACCTCCTGCGGCGCGTTGGCGACGAACTTCTCGTTGGAAAGCTTCTTGTGCAGGCGGGCGATCTCCTCGGTCACCTTGGCCAGTTCCTTCTGCAGCCGCGTAGCTTCGGCCTGAAGGTCGATCAGGCTGCCGAGCGGCAGACAGACGGTCGCCTCGTTCAGAACGATCTGGGCCGAGCCTTTCGGCGGCGCATCGACCAGCGCGATGTCGCCGACGCGCGCCAGCCGCTTGATGGCCTGGGCGTGGCGATCCAGCCTTTCCTGCGTGATGGCATTGGCGCCGATCACCACCAGCGGCGCGATCGCCGCCGGCGGCACGTTCATTTCCGAGCGCACCGAGCGAATGCCGGAGACGAGCTCGACCAGCCAGTTGATGTCGGCGGCAGCCTCGTCATCCTCGAAATCGGGCGCGGGCCAGGCGGCGTGGCAAAGCAGGGAGGTGCGTACCTTCCCCTCGCCCGCGGTCTGCGCCCACAGCTCCTCGGTCATGAACGGCATCATCGGGTGCAGCAGCTTGTAGATCTCGTCCAGCACGAAGGCGACACAGGCCCGGCTCTCCGCCTTGGCCGCCTCGTCCGTGCCCATGAACACCGGCTTGAGCAGTTCGAGATACCAGTCGCAGAACAAGTTCCAGACGAAGCGATAGGCGGCGCCGGCCGCCTCGTTGAAGCGGTAGGTGGTGATGCCCTCGGTGATCGCCCGCGCCGCCCGCGTCAGCTCGGTCAGGATCCAACGGTTGACCGCGAGCTTGGCGTCGTGCAGCCAGAAATCGTCGTTCCTGGCGACCTCGTTCATTTCGGCGAAGCGCGTGGCGTTCCAGAGCTTGGTCCCGAAATTGCGGTATCCGGCGATACGCGCCGGGTCGAGCTTCACGTCGCGCCCCTGCGCTGCCATCACGGTCAAGGTGAAGCGCAGCGCGTCGGCGCCATACTCGTCGATCAGGTCGAGCGGGTCGATGACGTTGCCTTTCGACTTCGACATCTTCTGCCCGTTCTTGTCGCGCACCAGCGCATGAACATAGACCGTGTGAAACGGCTCCTCATTCATGAAATGCAGGCCCATCATCATCATCCGGGCCACCCAGAAGAAGATGATGTCGAAGCCGGTCACCAGCACGTCGGTCTGGTAGTAGGTCTTCAGCTCCGGCGTCTGGTCAGGCCAGCCGAGCGTCGAGAACGGCCACAGCGCCGAGGAGAACCAGGTGTCGAGAACGTCCTCGTCGCGCGTCAGGATCTCGCCCGGCTTGAAATTCTCAAGCTTGTCCTCGACCCAGGCCTTCCACGGTCCTTCCAGTGCCAAATAATATTCGACCGCCGCAGCCAGCGCCTCCTCTTCGGTCTTCTCGACGAAGACGCGTCCGTCCGGCCCGTACCAGGCCGGAATCTGGTGCCCCCACCACAGCTGCCGCGAGATGCACCAGGGCTGGATGTTCTCCATCCAGTCGTAATAGGTCTTCTCCCAGTTCTTCGGCACGAAGTTCGTGCGGCCCTCGCGCACAGAGGCAATGGCCGGCTTGGCGAGCTCCGCCGCGTTGACGTACCACTGGTCGGTGAGGAACGGCTCGATCGGCACGCCGCCGCGATCGCCATGCGGCACGGTGTGGCGATGCGGCTCGACCTTTTCCAGGAAGCCGCCCGCTTCCATCAGCTCGACGATCTTCTTGCGCGCCACGAAGCGATCCAGCCCGTCGAGCTCATCCCAGACGGCCTGGCGCTGCGGCGTCACTTCAAGACCTGCAAGGAACTCCTCGTTATCCTTGAGCTTGATGTAGGCTTCGACGGTCAGGATGTTGATCGCCGGCAGCTTGTGGCGCTTGCCGACCTCAAAGTCGTTGAAGTCATGCGCCGGGGTGATCTTGACCGCGCCGGAACCCTTTTCCGGATCCGAATACTCATCCGCAACAACCGGTATCCTGCGGCCGACGATCGGCAGGATGACGTTCCCGCCGACCAGGTCGCGAACCCGCTCGTCGTCGGGGTGAACCGCCACCGCCGTGTCGCCCAGCATGGTTTCCGGGCGTGTCGTGGCGACGGTGATGAACGTCTTCGGATTCTCGGGATCGAACGCGAGGCCTTCGACCGGGTAGCGGAAATGCCAGAGATTGCCGTTGACCTCATGCTGTTCGACCTCGAGGTCGGAAATAGCCGTCAACAGCTTCGGATCCCAGTTCACAAGGCGCTTGTCCTTGTAGATCAGCCCCTGTTTGTAGAGGGTGACGAACACCTCCAGCACCGCCTTGGACAGACCCTCGTCCATGGTGAAGCGCTCTCGGCTCCAGTCGGCCGAGGCACCGAGCCGCCTCAGTTGATTGAAGATGGCGCCGCCGGATTCGGCTTTCCACTCCCAGACCTTTTCGATGAACTCCTCGCGCGACAGGTCGCGGCGATGGATCTGCCTCTCCATCAGCTGCCGCTCGACCACCATCTGCGTGGCGATGCCGGCATGATCCATGCCCGGCTGCCACAGCACATTCTTGCCACGCATGCGCTCGAACCGCACCAGGATATCCTGCAGCGTGTTGTTGAGCGCGTGCCCCATATGCAGCGAGCCCGTAACGTTCGGCGGCGGGATGACGATGGTGAAGGCTTCCGCCCCTTCCTCCGCGCCGGCGCCGGCGCGGAACGCATCGGCCTCTTCCCAGATTTTGGCGATCTTCGGCTCGACGGTCTTGGCGTCGTAGGTTTTATCAAGCATGGAGGAAGTCCGAACTGTCGGGAACAAGCGTCCGGTGTAAATCGGAAGCTCTTGGCCGAGTCAACCGCGAGAAGGATGAGCCCGCCTTGCCCAGATAGGCTTGCCGCTGATCGCCGCAAGCCTATCT
>NZ_RZSR01000223.1:0-7248 GCF_004023265.1 Mesorhizobium sp. M1A.F.Ca.IN.020.06.1.1 | reverse complement strand
CCGCAGGGCCAACCGGCAACCGTCATCCGCCAGCATCTATCATACCGAGATCATCGCCGACGTTGCAGTGCCGGAGCGCGGCGAGACCGTCCGCTTCTTCAGCCGCAAGCTCCTCCGCCCCGGCAAGTTGCGCAGCGTCTCCAACAAGGATCTGCGCGAAAGCCTGCTATCCATGTTCTATCTCGGGGTGGCGGCGGTGCTGCCGGTGGCCTGGTGGGCGCCGATCTGCGATTGGGTTTCGACGCTTCGACGCAAGCGTCATTTTCGCAAGGATTTCGCGCGGTATGACGTGGCGATCAAAGCGGTGCTTGGCGATGATGCCGACACGCGAAGCCTTTTCAGGGGACATCTCGCCGCCGCGCATCGCCGCCGTCTGATGCTTGCCGCTCATCTGGCGCCTGGCAGGCGCTGGTCGCCGGCGATCCGGCTGGAAGGCATCGACGGCTTGCGCGAGGCCTTGCAGCGCGGCCGCGGCGCCATCGTCTGGTGCGATCAGTTCGTCGCCCAGACCATCATGGGCAAGCGCGCCCTCTTCGAAGCCGGCATCGAAGCGCACCAGGTGAGCGTCAACTTCCACGGCTTTTCGGAAAGCAAATTCGGCCTGCATGTGATCAACAAGCCGCTGGTCGAGGTCGAAAACCGGTTTCTGAAGAGCCGCATCGTCTTTGAGCGCGCCGAAGCCTACCAGGTTACGGCGCGCATCCAGAAGGCGCTGAAGGAGAACGGAGTCGTGCTGATGACCAACACCATCCACGCGGGATCTACCTTCACCGAGAGCGCCATGGGCGAGCGTGGCTGGACCCACCTCGCCTCGGCGCCGGCGAATTTTGCGGCGCGCGCCGGCGCTGCGCTGTTTGGCATGTCGACCCTGGAGACAGTGCCCTTTCGCGAATACCGGGCGATCGTCAGTCCCGAACTGAAGCCCAACGCTGTCCAGCCTGCATCCCGGCCGGCAAAGGACGTGGCGGCAAAGAACCTCGTTCTGCAAGCGGCCTATATCCTGCTCAAGCGCGACCGGCTGCTGGAAGCGGTCAAACTGCATCCCGAGCAGATGATGGCCTGGTCCAGCGCCAACCGGCTCACCGGACAGCAGGATCAAGCCGCGATCGGCGCCGACGCCGCATAATGCATTTCCCCCAGACGCGCAGCGGTTTTGGGTCAACGACATGCATCAGAACGAAGACTGAAAAGTGCGTCGCCTGAACCTGTTCAGCTCGAGGGGCTTGAGCTCAGTGCTTGCTTAAGGATGGCGGCGACGCTCCGCGCGCCATCCGCCGTCACCGCCGGTTCGTCCGGCTCCGGTTCTTCCAGGGTCGCGAACTGGCTGTCGACCAGACTCGCCGGCATGAAATGGCCTTTGCGCCCCGACACCCGTCGCCGGGCAGTCTCGCGATCGATCTTCAGATAGAGGAAGACGATGCCCGGGCAAAAGCTGAGCAGCCGGTTCCGGTAGCTGCGCTTCAGCGCCGAACAGGCCGCCACCGGCTTGTGTCCCTCGCCGACGGAGGCTGCGATGCGCTCGCCGATGGCATCGAGCCAACCCTCGCGCAACGCATCCGTCAGCGGCTCGCCGCGCGCCATGCGCGCCACGTTTTTCGGCGGATGCAACCGGTCGCCCTCGATGAAGACCGCGCCCAGCGCCTCGGCCAGCGCTTCGCCCATCACCGTCTTGCCGCAGCCGGCGACCCCCATCACGACTATGGCCGGCGCTGACCGGATGTCGTTCAATGGAAACCTCCGACGGCTGTGACCTTACGATCCTTCATCCACAGTCAGCGGCTTGCCGGCGCACGGCCATAGAGCAAAAGCATGGCCACGATCACGACGCCGTAAATGATCTGCCGCCCCGCCTCCGGCATCTGCATGACCGACAGGATCGATTGCAGCAGCGTGATCAGGATCACGCCGGCGACGGTGCCAAGATATGAGCCGCGGCCGCCGAGGATCGAAGTGCCGCCCAGCACCACGGCGGCGATCGACGGCAACAGATAGGCGTCGCCCATCGACTGCGCCGCCTTCGATGCGTAGCCCGCGAGCAGGACGCCCCCGAAGGCCGAGAGCCCGCCGGAGACGGCAAAGGCAATCAGCACCACGCGGCGCGTGTCGATTCCGGAAAGATAGGCGGCGCGCTCACGGTTACCGATGCCGTAAACGACGCGGCCGAAGGAGGTGCGGGTCAGCACGAAAACCATTGCCGCCCCTATCAGCGCCCAGATGATCACCGCGTTCGGCACCCCCGGAATGGTGAAGCCGGTCGCAAGGTAGCGCATCGCCGCTGTCGCCGAATCCTGCGGCGAGAACCCGCCCGTATAGACCACCATCAGCCCTTGCGCGACGGCGTTGGTGGCTAGAGTGATGATCATCGAGGGAATGCGCAAATAAGCCACGCCGACGCCGTTGACGATGCCGATCGCGACCCCGCACAGGACGCCGAACGGGATGGCGAGCGCGACGCCGACCGGACCGTAGGCTGCAGCGGCACAGGCCATCATCGCGCCGGTCGCCACCGACCACGGCACGGAAAGGTCGATCTGGCCGAGCAGGATTACCAGCATCATGCCGGTGGCGATCACGCCGAGGAATGACGCGACCTTCAGCTGCTGCAGGAGATATTCCGGCGAGAGAAAACTGCGCGAATAGAGGCTACCTAGCAGAAGCAGGATAACGATGCAGGCAAAGGCGGTCGCCACCGCCGGATCGGCGCGGCGGATGAATTTCGGCATGCGGCTGGCGATGCCGCCAAGCGTCGTTTCGCTCACAGGAACCACTCCAGCCGGTTGCGCACCCGAAACAGCGCGAAGGCGCCGAGGCTGACCGCGATCAACAGGATGATGCCCTGGAACAGCGGCTGCCAGAGCGGGTCGAAATCGAAGACGAACAGCAGGTCGCCGATGGTGCGGAAGGCGAGCGCTCCGAAGATCGCGCCAATAGCGCTGCCTTTGCCCCCGAACAGCGAGACGCCGCCGAGCACAACGGCCGCGATCGAGAACAACGTGTAGGCATTGCCGCTCGCATAGGCAGCCTCGCCCGTATAGGTAAAGAAGGTGAGGAACAGGCCGCCAATCGCGGCAAGCAGTCCGGCCAGCGTATAGGCAAGGAACTTGCCCCTGCGGATCGGCACACCCGACATATAGGCTGCCGTTTCGGACGAGCCCGCAGCGTAAGCGGCGCGGCCGAGCTCGGAGCGGCGGAACGGCACCCACACGACAAGCACGACGACGAACAGCGCCATCAGGCTTGCCGGCACGACGCCGAAGAAGCGCCCTGTCAGGAAATCGGCGACGTCCTCGTTGACCGATCCGCCGGGAACCGGTCGCAAAAGCAGCGCGAGACCGAAATAGACGGCGCCCGTGGCTATCGTAGCGACGATCGGCTGCAGGCGCCCGTAGATCACGATGGCGCCGTTGATTGCCCCGCAGACGAGCCCGGTGCCAAGCACAGCCACCAATCCGAACGCCGTCTCGAGACCCGTGCCGATGACGAGCCAGGAAGCCATGCAATTGGTCAGCGTGAAGATCATGCCGACCGAGAGATCGATGCCGGCGGTGATCACAACCAGCGTTTGCGCCATCGCCACGAAGGCAAGCAGAACGCCCTTGTTCGCCGCCGTCTGCACGACATTGGCCGTGAAGCCGGCTGGATGATTGCCGCTGTAGATCGCGAACATGACGATGAAGATGGCGAACGCCAGCAGCGTCCCGCGCTGCTCGGCCAGCCAATAGCGCCAATCCTTCACGCGCCCTCTCCTTGCTCTGCCCGCTCGCTGCCGCCGTGGATATTCAGCGCGCTGGCGATCAGCGCGTGCTCGGTGATATCGGCGCCAACCAGCTCGCGCTTGATGGCGCCGTCATAAAGCACGAGCACGCGGTCGCAGCAGCCGATCAGCTCGTCATAGTCGGTCGAATAAAACAATATCGCGGCGCCGGCGTCGGCGAGCTTACGCATCAGCTGATAGAGCTCCTGCTTGGTGCCGACATCGATGCCGCGCGTCGGATCGTTGAGCAGAATGATGCGCGGCTGCCGCATCAGCCATTTGGCGATCACCACCTTCTGCTGGTTGCCGCCGGACAGCGCCCCGACAGGGATATCGAGCCCCGCCGTCTTGATGGCCAGTAATTCAACCATGTCATCGATCAGCCGCTGCTCGGCGGCACGGTCGATGACGCTGGCCTTGGACAGCCTGTCTAGTGCTGCGAAGGAAAGGTTCTCGCGCACCGTCATCGGCAGCATCAGCCCTTCCGTCTTGCGGTCTTCCGGGATCAGCGCCATGCCGATACGGTCATCGCTGGCGGCTGCCGGGCTGGCAATCGAAACCTTCTTGCCGTCGACCAGGATCTGCCCGGAAAGACCTCGCAGAACGCCGAAGAACGCCAGCAGCAGCTCACGCTGACCCTGGCCGTCGAGCCCGCCCAATCCTACGACCTCGCCGGCCGCAACCGAGAGCGAGATATTGTCCAGCCTATCGCTCCAGGACAGGTTGCGCGCCTCCAGCACAGAAGCTGCAACCGTCTGGGGCCCGGGCGGCTTCGGCGGAAAGATGTGGCTGTATTCCCGGCCGATCATCAGTTCCACGACTTCGTTGTCGCTCTTCGACCCGGCCGGATAGCTGGCGACATTGCGGCCATTGCGAAACACCGTGCACTGGTCGGCAAGCTCGGAGATCTCGTTCATTCGGTGGGAGATGTAAAGCAGCGCCAGCCCTTCCTGGCGCAACCGCTTCAGCACCTCGAAGACCTTCGCGACATCGGCGGCGGTCAGCGCCGACGTCGCTTCGTCGAGGATCAGGATGCGCGGCTTCCTGGCCAACGCCTTGGCGATCTCGACCATCTGTCGGCGCGAGAGCGGCAGGTCCTTGATCAGCGCCAGGGGGTGAATATCGGAGGCACCCGCGCGGGCAAGCGCCTGTTCCGCGAGGCGCCGTTGCGCCTTGCGGTCGATCATGCCGAAGCGTTTCGGCGGGTCCGATATGACGATGTTGTCGGCTACGCTCAGCTCCGGAATGAGCGACAGCTCCTGGAAGATGCAGACGATGCCGGCCTGGTTTGCCGCGGCGGGCGAAGCAAATGTCACCTCGCGGCCGTCCAGGGTCATGGTACCTTCATCCGGCGCGACGACACCGGCCATGACCTTGATCAAAGTCGATTTGCCGGCGCCGTTCTCACCGAGAATGGCGTGGATGCTGCCGGCCGTGACGGTGAGATCGGCCTTTTCCAGGGCGCGCACGCCGCCATAGCGCTTGGATATGCCTTCCATGCGGAAGAGCGGAGCCGCGCCGTTCATCAGCCCTCCCCAGGCCAGTTCGTGATTGGCATCAAGCGGCCGGCGCCGCGGCTTCCGCGACGCCGGTCCGTCAGACTATTTGTTTTCCTTGGTCTGGCCCATGATTTCCTGCGCGGTGAAATTGATGCCGCAGGTCGGGAAGGAATTGCCGACGAAGAAATTGTCGGACTGATCGGGGAAGTAGTCCTGCCCTGCCTTGAAGTTCGGATCCTCGACGATGGCCAAAGGCAGCTTGACCGACTGCGGCACGACATTGCCTTCGAGCGCGGCAATCGCCGTCTTGATGGCAACGGCAACCTGCGCCGGGCCGGTACCGGCCGACGAACATTTCAGCCCGTCCGCCGCATGCGCCGCGCAGAATTTGCGGAAGCCGTTTTCCGTCTCGCCGCCGAACGGCACGAACGGATGCTTGGCGTCGATCATCGCCTGCACGATGCCGGTATCGCCGCCTTGCCCTGTGATGCCGTCGAACGGTCCGCTGGTGGCGATCGCGTCGGCCGTGGCTTTCTGCGCCACGCCGTCGTCCCACTTGCCGACGACTTCGGTGACATCCCATTTCTTGCCCGACGCGTTGAGAACCTCGTGAATGCCATTGTGCCGGTCGGTATCGACGGAGGTACCCGCGACACCGCGCACCTCAAGCACTTTGCCGCCGTTCGGAACGTGCGAGACCAGCCATTTGCCCCACAATTCGCCGAGCCCCTTCTGGTCGACATTGACGTTGATGGCGTCCTTGGTGTCGAGGATGTTGTCGAAGGCAACCAGGATGACACCGGCTTCCTTGGCGCGCTTGATCACGGGCCCGAACGCGGTCGGGTTCTGGGCGTTGACGACGATCGCGTCGAAGCCGGAGTCGATGAAGTTATTGATCGCCGAGATCTGCGCCGGCACATCCTCGCCGGTCGATACCACCTTGAATTCCTTCAGCTTCTTGGCGACGTCCGGCTGCGCGGCATAGGCTTTGGCCGTCTGGATCATCTGGATGCGCCAGGTATTGGCGATATAGCCGTTCGCGAGCGCGATACGATAGGGCCCTTCCTTCTTCGGATATTTGAAGAATTGTGTGTCGGCCGCCCAGGGCGCGAAGCAGTCGGGCTCGGCCGAGGGCCCTTTGACGATTTCCGGATCGGCGATCGCCGACGAGCTCAGCATGACAAATGCAGTGGCGGCAACCACACCGCCAACAAGTGACTTGATCATCAGTATTCCTCCCAGTTGCAGTTCTGCTTGTTGATTAAGTCCTGGCGTCTTGGCCGGCACCTCCTGCCGCATCCAATCGCCTGCCGGCCGACCTTTGCCGCCCGCTGCCTCCTCTTGCCTCGCCTGAGGGCAATTCAGCAAACTATCATATTATACATAATAAACAAGCACGGACTGTTTGCTTATGTATAATAAACAGCGCCTCGCGTCTGCCATCTTATTGCTCGACGCAGAAGATGGTAGCGCTACCATGCAAGGTAGTAAACCGGCATTTGCACAGTCGTCTTTGCGTGTTTCAACGTGCGGTGCTCTCGCGGCGAATGAGCTCGAAACCGAGATCGACAACCCTCTGCTGGGGCCTCCGGCCCGCAATCGCCGCCAGCGCCATCGCCACTGCCTGCCGTCCGATTTCATAACGATGCGTGCGAACGCTGGTGACCGACGGGAACGCCGCCTGCATCATGTCGAGGTCGTTGAAGCCGACGATGCCGATGGCCTTAGGTACCGCGATGGCGGCGCGGCGACATTCGAACAAGACCCCCAGCGCGATATCGTCATTGTTGCAGAAGACGCCGTCGAGCGACGGCATCTTGGCCAGAGCATCGCGCAAAAGCTCGCGGCCGAGCGTCACGCTGGACAGTAGCGGCGTGGTGGTGACCAGGCGGGGATCGAACAGGCCGGCCGACTCCATGGCCGCGCGATAGCCGGCAAGGCGCCGCTGCGAGCGCGGGTCCATGCGCGCGCCGATGAAACCGATGCGCCGATAAC
>NZ_RZSR01000222.1:0-7249 GCF_004023265.1 Mesorhizobium sp. M1A.F.Ca.IN.020.06.1.1 | reverse complement strand
TCTCGGGCTCGGGCAACGCCGATAGCGGATTGGTCTTTCCTTCCGCCCGCGCGCCGACGGCCGAGCAGGCCCCGAAGATCGCGTCGAACAGGAGCGGCGCCTTGGTGCGACCGGCGAAATAGAGATCGAGACGGTCGAGCGACAGCTCGCTGAGCTTGCCCTTTCCGGTGCGCGCAAGCGCGACGCGCAGCGCTGCCTCGCCGCGCGCTCCGGCGACTGGGCCGATGCCGGCGGCAGCCAGCGCGCTGCGATCCTGGAAATAGCTGACGGAGGTGATCGCGATCGGCCATAGCGTGATCTCTTGCGCGGTGCTGAAGGTTGACCGCGTCGACAGCCCCGGATGCAGGCTGGAGACCAGTCGTGTGCCGCGCGCGACTGTATGACCGGCGATCATCGACTGCACTTGCTGGCCGGGTTTCAGCACCGCCATCGCCGTTGCCGGCGCCGGGGTGACCAGGTCCGGGTAAAGCACGTCGAGCACGGCGCGCGAGAAGCGCGAGCGCTCGGCGTCGACCTTCAGCCGCGTGCGCGCGGCAAGGAAGGCCACGCCGTCGAGCAGCCGTTCGACATAGGGGTCCGGGCAGGGAACGGTGTCGAGGGAAAGATTGCGGGCGACTGCCGGATGCATATCGGCGAATTCGGCCGCGAGCGCCCGGATATGGGTCAGTTCTTCTTCGTAATATTCGACGAAGACCCGATCCATCTCAGGTCTCCCGGAATTCGGTTCGCGCCAGGCCGTTGTCGAGATTGATCGTGGTGCGCAGCCGCATGCGCTCCGGCGTCGGCGTCATGATCAGCACGGCGTCGATCTCGATCTTCAGGCCGACGCTCTTGTCGCCAAGGGTGACATTGACCGTCGTGGCGCTTTCCTTGAGCCGCGGCTCGAAGGTGGCGAGCACCGCGCGGATCTCGCGCGCCAGGGTATCGCGGTCGAAGTCCCGCGAGGAGCGGCCGGAGAAGGACGGCACGCCGTAGTTCACGACGCTGCGGCGCACCTCCGGAAAGTCGGCAAGCGACGGCAGCTCGTCCAGGGGCTGTTCGTGCTCGGCATCGGAAAGCATCGGAACGGACTCGAAGCGCTCGGTGTTGAACAAGGCTTCGATGTCGCGCCGGACGGCTTCCCTGAGCACCCGCGCCGACACCACCACGCCGCGGCTTTCGATCTCGGCGCGATGTTCGGCCTGGAACACCAGACGGTGCAGGCGCCGCTTTTGGTCGGGGGTGAGTTCCGCATCGGCATCGATGGTGCGTGCGCTGCCGGCAAGAAGAGCCTCGACGCGCTCGGCGCCGAGTTCTTCTTCCAGCAGGCGACGCAGCCCCTCGATCTCCGACGTCAGCCCGGGCAGGTCGTTGATGAGGCGGTCCCAGAGGGAGGGCTGGACCGCCTCGCGCTTTGCTCGCGAACTGCCGGCGAGCTGCGCCCTTGCGCCGGGCCTTTTGGCCTCACTTGCCGACATAGACATCCATTTCGATCTCGTCGTCCTTGTCGTAGACGAATTTGATCTTCTTGTAGGCGAAGCTCACTTCTTCCTCGATCAGGTCGGCCTCGTCATCGGCCTGCTTCATGTCGTATTCCATGATCGAAGCGTCGGTGAGCGTCACCACCAGATAATCGCTGGTCTCGCCGTCGATGGTGCGGCGCGCCGAAAACACCACTTCGTCGAGCGCCTTGTTGTCGAACAGCGCCTTCTTCAGGTAAGGCGACGCCTTGTCGTAATGCTTGGTGAACTTGATCATCCCCAAGGATACGCGCCCGCGGCGCGAGAGCGAATTGGGATCGTAAGGCGCGATCATCTTGTAGTCGACGCCATGGACTTCGATCTCATCTTCGTGGCCGTCGCGCACGCTGGGACCCTTGATGTCCGGAACTTTCAGAAAACCATCGATCTTCATTGAAGGCATTGTCTTTCTCCACCGCTCTCAAACCAAACAAGATGACTATGCTTGCGATTTCACCCCTTCACTGACGGCAGTTCGGACACCAGCCGGAGCGAGGCATTGATGCCTTCCAGCTGGTAGTGCGGACGCAGATAGAAACGGGCGTTGTAGTAACCGGGCCGGCCTTCGACACTGTCGACCTGGACCTCGGCCGCGGCGAGCGGGCGCTTGGCGCGCGCCTTGTCGTCGGCAAAGGCTGGATTGGCCAGCACGTACCGGTTGATCCATTCGGTCAACCAGATCTGCATGTCGGTGCGTTCCTTGAACGAGCCGATCTTGTCGCGCGCGATCGCCTTGAGGTAGTGGGCGAAGCGCGAGACCGGGAACAGGTAGGGCAGGTTGGCGCTGAGCCGCTCGTTGGCCTGCGCGTCGGGATCGACCAGACGCCCGGCTCGGGTCTCGTCGTCCTGCAGCGAATGGGCGCCGATGAAGGCCGCAAGGTCGGTGTTCTTCCGGTGCAGGATCGGCATCAGGCCGAGTTTGGCGAGCTCCGCTTCGCGCCGGTCGTCGATAGCGACTTCCGTCGGGCATTTCATCGCGATCGATCCGTCGTCGGTCGGAAACGCGTGCACCGGCAGGTTGAGCACCGTGCCGCCGTTTTCGACGCCGCGGATCTGTGTGCCCCAGCCAAAAAGCTTGTGGCTGCGGTTGATGTTGACGCCCATCGGGAAGGCGGCGTTCATCCAGACATATTTGTTGTGGTCGCCTCCCACCTCTTCCTCGAAGGTGAAACCCTTCACCGGAACGGTTTCCGAGCCGTAAGGCAGGCGCGCCAGCACCCGCGGCATGGTGAGGCCGATATAGCGGGCGTCCTCGCTCTCGCGCAGCGACTGCCACGAGGCATAGGCCGGGTTGTTGACGATCATCTGCAGGTCCTGCGGGTTGGGCAGTTCCTGCCAGCTGTCCATGCGGAACAGGCGCGGCGAGGCGGCGGCGATGAAGGGCGTGTGCGCCGAGGCGCAGACGCCGGAGATGTTGCGCAGCAGGCCGACGTCGCGCGGATGGTTCGAGAATTCGTAGGCGCCGAGAATGCAGCCGATCGGCTCGCCGCCCAGCATCGAATACTCGTCCGTATAGACCTTCTTGAAGATCGGGCTCTGGTCCCACATCTGGCCTTCATAGTCTTCCAGCGTGTCGGCCAACTGTTCCTTGGAGATGTTCATCACCCGGATCTTGAGCTTCGTATCCGTCTCGGTGTTGTTGACGAGATACCAGAGGCCGCGCCAGGTGCCTTCCATCTCGCGCACTTCCGGCGCGTGCAGGATCTCGTTGACCTGCGTCGTCAGCATCTTGTCGATGCCGGCGATCAGCGACTTGATCGACTTGATCGCATTGGACGAGATGGTGGTGGTTTCGGAGCGCGACTGCGCCGCCAGCGCCAGGTTGCGCACCAGCTGCTGGAGCTTCTCGCTGTCGTCCTTCTTGACCTTGAAATCCTTTTCCAGGAGGCCGCTGAATTCGCCGAGGTCAATCGCTTCCGCCTCGGCGGTGGCGGCTGCGGTTTTTTGCTGTTCAGCCATGACTTACTCCTCGCCCTTGCCCTCAGAAATCGCCTGGCCGGCGATCTTGCTCAGCAGCGGTTCGTTGTTCAGAAGCTGCGCGATGCGCTTTTCGGCGTCGACGCGGCCATCCATGAAGCCGAGCAACTCTTCGAGCTGCCGGCGCATCTTGAGGATCTCGGCCAGTTGCGGGACCTGCTCAGCGATCTTGTCCGGCGCGAAATCGCCCATCTTGGAGAAGGTGAGATCGATCGCGAGCTCTTCGTCCCGCTCGGCGCCCTCGGCTTGCGGGAGTGTGTTCTTTACTCGTGCCTTCACCCGCGGCCCCATGGCCTCCATGAACTTCGGGAACCGATTGGCGTCGGTCTCGACGAAGTTGCGGTCGAGCACCGACTTCACCGCTTCCTTGGTCTGTGAAGCGCCGGAAAGATCGGCCATCACGGCCATGACGAACGGCAGTTCGATCGTTGTCGGGCTGCCGTAGGTCTCGACGTCATAGGCGATCTGCACGCGCGGGGCGCGGTTTCTTTCGATGACCTTCGCTTTGCTCTCTGCTGGCATGCTTGTTACCTTTCATCCTTCTGGGCCGGCTTCTTCGGATCGGGGACACCGGCAAGCAGCCGGAACTCCTTCAGCCCCGATGGGGCGAGATCTTCCATCAATTCCACGAAATCCATGTGCACCATGCGGCGCACGCGGCGGGCGAGATGCGGGATCGGGCTCGACGGCTCGGTGCGGTCATAAAAGGCGACGACGAGATCCAGGCATTTGACGACGTCGTCGCGCGAGGTGATCCGGTCGGGCAGCCCGGCGCCCGGTTCCGCATAGCTTGCGACACTTGCCATCGATTCGGCTCCCCTCGCTTCGGCGCCCATCCTTTCGGCGCCATGGCCGTTTGGGCCGGGCGCTGCCGGTTCCGCCGGCTGCGGGATTGGCTTTGCGGCCCCGTTCGCCCCGGCACCGGCGGCGGAATTCCGCTCCAGCGTCGTCAGCAATCGCTGCAGGAAGCGTCTCAATTCCGGAATGGCGGGGCCATTGCCGTCGATGCGCTTGTTGAGGGCGGCGTCGACCTCGTCGAGAGCGGCGATCACCGCGCGGGCGTCGGCGAGCAGCGAGGTCATCGCCTCGCCGGCCTGATCGACTTGCGCCTTGCACCCGGTGCGCACCCGGTTCACCAGCTGGTTGTGGCCGCTCACCAGCGCCGCCTTTTCCGCCGCGCCCAGTCCCGAAGCAGCCTCCTGCAGCATGACGTGTTCGTCGAGGCTGCCCTTCTCCAGGTCCTCTCCCTTGATAGGGCCGACCGTGCGCGGCGCAAAGAAGACCATGCCGCGCAGATCCTTGAGCAGCCCGTCCTGGCTGTTTTGCAGGTCGATCAGCGCATTGATGCGCCGCAAGGCAGCCTCGCGCGGCGTGGCGCCAGAGCGCAGTGCCGGATGCATCGTTTCCCAATGCCTGTCGAAGGTTTGGGCGATCAGCGTCAGGCCTTCGGCGAGCCCGCCCAGCTGTTCTTCGTTGGCAAGGGCACGCACAACCAGCACGAGAAGGCGCAGGTCCCGCCCGTGCGACCGCAACTCCTCCGCCTTGGTGAGTACGACGGACCAGTCGACCGGAACATCGACTTCCGATTTGTTGTTTCCTTCGTATTCGACCTTTTTCTGCTGTTCGGTCAGGCGCTCCAGCTCATGAAAGGCCGGGTCGTTACGCAAGTCCTCTCCCGACGGATTTTCACCGTTCAGAGGATTCAGCCAGAGTGCGAGATCAATCACACTAACCCCCAGCCAGCGGCCCTGAGACCCTATGTGACGCAACGTTACCACCGGCCTCGCGTCACGACAATTGAGCAGCTGCTCAAAAACTAACGGATGCTAAACGCGACCGTTTCTTTCAGCAAAACCCATTGCGCGATTGCCGGGCCGGGTATGTGAAATGGCTCGCATAGCCCGGACCGCAATCCGGTATTTCTTGCACGACATTGCAGAGCTTGTGTAACCGGGCAGTGCCGCCCGGATGGATCCAAACGCCTTATCCGTCACACGGCTTTGTCAAGCCGCCGCTTATATGGCAGGGTACGGTTGGCAGATTGCGGGAGCAGGTTCGAATGGAACAGCGCCGGTCATCGCAGAGCTTCAAGCGTAAGGAACTGGTCGCCAAGCTCAACGCCACGGGGGTGCGCGCCTTCAAGGCCGCGGCCGACACGGCCAAGCTGCGCGGCAATCCTTATGTGGAGCTCGTCCACTTCATCCAGCAACTGGTGCTGTCCGAGCGCTCGGACGTGCAGATGATCATCGCCGATGCCGGGTTGGACGTCAGCCGGCTGACGGCTGACATGACCCGGGCCATCGACAAGCTGCCTTACGGCGCGACCTCCGTCGAGGAATTCTCCGATCACATCTTCCACGCCATCCAGGAAGGCTGGAACCTGGCGACGCTGGAGTTCGGCGTCGAGGAGGTGCGCAGCGCCCATATCCTGCTGGCCTGCCTGAGGACGCCGGTACTGGAAGGCCTGGTGTCGAAAATCAGCGCCGAATTCGACAAAATCGATGCCGACGGCGTCGTTTCCCGTTTCGCCGATGTCACCGAAGGCTCGCTCGAAGCCGGCACACCTCCCGCCTCTGCCGCCGCCGAACAGCCGATGAAGCGCGGTCCGGGCGGAGATTCGGCGCTGGCCAAATACGCGACCGACCTCACGCTGCGCGCCCGCGACGGCAAGATCGATCCGGTCGTCGGCCGCGACCCGGAAATCCGGCAGATCGTCGACATCCTCATGCGTCGCCGCCAAAACAACCCGATCCTGACCGGCGAGGCCGGCGTCGGCAAGACGGCGGTGGTCGAAGGATTTGCGCTCCGCATCGCCCAGGGCGACGTGCCGCCGACGCTTGAGAATGTCAGCGTGCGCATGCTCGATGTCGGGCTGATGCAGGCGGGCGCCAGCGTCAAAGGCGAGTTCGAGAAGCGGCTGAAGGCGGTCATCGACGAGGTTCAGGCCTCCGAGGTGCCGGTCATCCTGTTCATCGACGAGGCGCATACGCTGATCGGCGCCGGCGGTGCCGCGGGCACCGGCGACGCCGCAAATCTTTTGAAGCCGGCGCTGGCGCGCGGCGAGCTGCGCACCATAGCCGCCACGACCTGGGCCGAATACAAGCAGCATATCGAGAAGGACCCGGCGCTGACGCGCCGTTTCCAGGTGGTCAAGATCGAGGAGCCGTCGGAAGCTGTGGCCGTGCTGATGCTGCGCGGCGTCGCCGGCGTCCTGGAGCAGCACCACAAGGTCCAGATACTGGACGAGGCGATCGAGGCGGCGGTCGCGCTCTCGCACCGCTACATTCCGGCCAGGCAACTGCCGGACAAGGCGGTCAGCCTGCTCGACACCGCCTGCGCCCGCGTCGCGGTCTCGCAGCATGCGACGCCGGCCGAGGTCGAAGACATTCTGCGCCGCCGCCAGGCTCTGGAGGTCGAGAGCGGCATCATCGGCCGCGAGGCGGCGATCGGCATCGAGGTCGCCGACCGGCAGGCTCGCGTCGATGCCGGGCTGGCGGAAACCGAGACGACTTTAGCCGCCGCCCAGGCGCGCTGGGATCGGGAAAAAGCGCTCGTGAGCCAGATCCTCGACCTGCGCGCCAAACTGCGCGGTGAAGGCGTGCCGCTCGATGCGGCGGGGGGGGAGGCCGGGGAGGAAACCGTAGCGGCTGAGCCGGCTGCGTCCGAAACTCCCGAAGCAAAGGCGCCCGAGAGCAAGGCGGCTGAAACCAAGCCCGCGAAATCCAAGGGCTCGAAAGCCAAGGCGGCGAAGGGCGAGGCGGTCGACCCCGAGG
>NZ_RZSR01000221.1:0-7256 GCF_004023265.1 Mesorhizobium sp. M1A.F.Ca.IN.020.06.1.1 | reverse complement strand
CGCAAGGTGCGCGTCGCCATGAGCAACGCCTTCGCCATGGGCGGCACGAACGCAGTTCTGGCATTCAGGCAGGTGTAGAAGCCATGCAAGACGCCTCATTTGAGGTCACCTGTCGTATCTAGCTGCTTGCCGGACCACTATGTGAAGCGAGCGCTATTGGCTGCCTCTGCGATGCGGGAATTGGCAGCGGACGTCTCACGATCAAACAGGCATCTGCTTGTAGAATTCTTTTAATCGTGAAGCGGCGCGAGTGCGCTATCCGTTGAGGTGAGCAAGGCCGGCGCCCTGGGTGAGCTCTGGTGTCGGGTGGTGGAAAGTACAGGGGGAGCTGTGTGGCCACCTCTTTCTCGGCCTCGACGATGTGCGAAGGAGCCTGTGCGGCGAACGGGCCGACGCCCCAGGCTCAGAACCTGGGCGAACCTAACTCCCGCCAAAGGACAGCCCAGAGCTGGATACACGAAAAAGATACTGAACCCGCGAATCAGATTCTGATCAATCGTCGTGTCTGAGCTCCGCTCGGGCTCTTACGGAGATAATCGAGCGGCCCGGCAACGGCCGCGCGTGCCGCGGGCGTGAGCTTTGCGCTTCGTCAGAAGTGCCTCGAGCGTGACGACGATAATTGACCAGCCATATGGAACGCATTCGCCCAGTTATCCAAAGCGTGGATACCTTTCATCTAAACAAAGGATTTTACCGTTTTTGCTGCAGGTCCCATAGAAGCGCTTCAAGTTGGAAAGATAGGTAGTTCCGATGGTTGCGTTGGATCCGAGGAGCATCATCTGGTGTGCGGGGCGTACAAAGTCAGTCGCATCTGCATTGCGGCTTGGTCTTTCGGCGGTCTCCACAAGTTACGCCCCGTTGGGGCGACGCCAATTATTTAACCAATGCTTGGACATTTATCTCAACCGGACAGCTACAAGGTGAGGTCTTCCATGCGCCCGAATGTCGAGTGGAAGTTGTGCTGGGAAAATGAGTTGCAACTGGCCGACCATGTCGAACTCTCCGACTTTTTTCGAAAGACCTATGGACGGACTGGCGCCTTCAACGCGGAGCCATTCGAAGGCGGCCGCAGTTGGGCCGGCGCGAGGCCGGAATTCCGCGCAATCGGCTACGACGCGCATGGGGTAGCGGCTCACATCGGCATGCTGCGGCGCTTCATCAAAGTTGGCGAGGTCGACTTGATCGTCGCTGAATTGGGCCTGTACGCGGTTCGTCCGGATCTTGAAGGGCTCGGAATCGGTTTTTCGATGCGCGTGGCGTACCCAGTGCTCCATCAGTTGGGTGTTCCATTCGCTTTCGGCACGGTTCGGCACGCGCTGCGAAACCATGTCGAAAGATTCTGCAGAGCCGGCCTCGCGAACATTGTGTCGGGCGTTCGCGTACGGTCGACCCGTCCAGACGTGCATCCCGACCTGCCGCCCACGCGCCTGGAAGACGTACTCGTGTTGGTTTCGCCGATCGGACGCTCGATGGACGAGTGGCCGTCCGGTACCCTGATCGACCGGAACGGTCCGGAACTATGAAGCCTCTGGACTACATATGCGAAGGGCAGAGTGACAATGCCGATGGCATTGCAGAGCGCAGCGTCTATCTGACGTTTGACGACGGTCCCAATTCATTTTTCACACCGCAGATACTCAATGTGCTGGCGCAACATCAGGTGCCGGCGACCTTCTTCGTTGTTGGGGCCTACGCGGCCGACGAGCCGGAACTCGTTCGCCGAATTATTACAGACGGGCACGGTATAGCCAACCACACGATGACTCATCCGGACCTGGCTAAATGCGGGCCCGTCGAAGTCGACCGCCAGATAGTTGAGGCAAACAGAGTCATAGGGATGGCTTGCCCGCAGGCCATGGTTCGGTACTTTCGTGCACCGTATGGCATCTGGACCGAAGAAGTAATCGCTGCATCAGCGGGTGCGGCATTGGCGCCCGTCCATTGGTCCATTGATCCACGCGACTGGTCTCGCCCCGGCGTTGACGCCATCGTCGACAGAGTGCTCGCCGATATCCGGCCGGGCGCAATCGTGCTGTTGCACGACGGGTGCGCTCCCGACGAATTGCAACCAGGCAATCAAGCCAGTCTGCGCGACCAGACGGTGACAGCGTTGTCACGCCTAATTCCAGAATTGCACGGCCGCGGATTTGTAATCCGATCACTTCCTCAACATCCCTGAACAAACAGAGATCCTATGGACCTTCTCACCACAGCCAGTACTGTTGCCGTTTCGTCTTATGCGGTGCTCTCGACTGTTTACAGAGGCATGCAAGCGGTCTACTCCCAACCGGAAAATGTTACGCCGCCGTCGGAAAGCTTGTTCGGATCCGACCGTTGGCCGAGCGTGGATGTCATCATCCCCTGCTACAATGAGGACCCGCGCACACTCGCGGCGTGTTTAGCTTCCATCGCAATTCAAGATTACGCCGGAACATTTCAGGTCTATCTGGTTGACGACGGTTCTGGAAATCGTAATGCCGTCATCCCGGTACATCACGCCTACGAGGGCGACCCGAGATTCAATTTCATTCTGCTCCGCGAGAATGTTGGCAAACGCAAGGCGCAGATCGCCGCCATCCGCCGCTCATCTGGAGATTTCGTGCTCAGCGTCGACTCTGACACGACACTTGCGTCCGACGTGATCACGAAGCTTGCAGTAAAAATGCGGGATCCCATGGTCGGAGCGGCCATGGGCCAGCTGACGGCATACAACCGCAGCGACACTTGGTTGACCCGATTGATCGATATGGAATACTGGCTGGCTTGCAATGAGGAGCGCGCGGCGCAAGGTCGCTTTGGTGCGGTCATGTGCTGCTGCGGCCCATGTGCAATGTACCGCCGGTCTTGTCTCCTTTCTCTGCTGGATCAATACGAGACGCAGCTGTTCAGGGGGAAACCAAGCGACTTCGGTGAAGACCGTCATCTTACGATCCTCATGCTGAAAGCAGGCTTTCGAACCGAGTACGTTCCAGGTGCCGTCGCGGCGACAGTCGTTCCGGACAAGATGGGACCTTATTTGCGCCAACAACTCCGCTGGGCACGGAGCACTTTCCGGGACACGATGCTTGCGCGAGGTCTACTGCGTGGCCTGGATCGCTATCTAACTTTGGATGTGATGGGAGAGAATCTCGGCCCATTGTTGCTCGGCATCGCGGTAGTAACGGCGCTCGGTGAGCTACTATTTTCACATACAGTAAATTGGTGGACGGTGCTGGCTATTGTCACCATGACCATAATCAGATCTACGGTGTTATCTTTCCGCACTCGGCAGCTTCGATTCATCGGCTATTCAATGCACGCGTTAATCAGGATATTCCTGTTGATCCCCTTGAAGGCTTACGCCCTGTGTACATTGAGCAATAGCGATTGGCTGTCGCGTAAAAGTGTTCCCCTGCCCAACAGAAGCACAAAGGAAATCACAAGCGCGACGCCGCTTGCCGGAGCAAATGCTGCGGGCAATTCTGGAATTGCGGAGTCACTTCATACTGCAGATCTTTCGCTCACAGCTGGTGAAGTCTGACGGCCTTGCAGCGCCGGGTGACCGAGTAAGTTGTGTCAGTCGACACGTGGTGAAGCTTGTCGAGTTACCTATGGTCAGAACGGGAACTATCTGGAAGCGACACGTGGCATCTTGACGTTAATTCTTTGGCGGAAGCGATACACGCGTCGCTCCGGCCGCGACTTTCCAAAGGTGCCATCTCAAGGCGGTGGCCTGCTCTGAACCAGATTCGTAAGTAAGCTGCCGGTGGCCAATCGGACTCATTCCGCTTGAGATAGACGCATGTCCAATGTAGCAATCGACCTTACCAGCGTAACCAAATTATTCGGAAACAAGCTCGTTGTGGACGGGCTGTCCTTCACCGTTGCATCGGGAGAGTGCTTCGGTCTGCTGGGGCCGAACGGCGCAGGCAAGAGCACGATTGCGCGTATGCTCCTCGGTATGACCCGGCCTGACGCGGGTGATATAACAGTCCTCGGTCTACCAGTGCCGGCACGCAGCCGCTTGGCCCGCAAGGGCATAGGCGTGGTCCCGCAGTTCGACAATCTCGACCTGGAATTTACGGTACGTGAGAACCTGTTGGTGTTCGGGCGCTACTTCGGCATGAGAACAAGAGAGATCAACGCCGTCATCCCACGGCTCCTCGAGTTCGCTCGCCTTGAGAGCAAGGCGGATTCACGTGTCGGCCTGCTATCCGGCGGGATGAAGCGGCGCCTGACGCTGGCACGTGCTCTGATCAACGACCCCCAGTTGCTTGTGATGGATGAGCCCACGACCGGCCTCGACCCGCATGCCCGCCATCTGATCTGGGAGCGACTTCGTTTCCTGCTGGCGAGCGGAAAAACGATCATTTTGACCACCCATTTCATGGAAGAGGCTGAGCGGCTTTGTGATCGGCTGTGTGTTCTCGAGCGGGGACGCAAGATCGCCGAGGGCAGTCCTCATGCGCTGATCGACGAGTACATTGGGTGCAACGTGATCGAGATCTTCGGCGGCAATCCACAGGAGCTGATTTCGCTGATCAGGCCGTACGTTCAGCGTATCGAGGTAAGCGGCGAGACGCTCTTTTGCTATGCGCCTGATCCGGAGGATGTGCGCATCCAGCTTCGCGGTCGAGCGGGTCTGCGTATTCTGGAGCGTCCACCCAGTCTGGAGGACGTTTTCTTGCGGCTAACCGGACGTGAGATGGAGAAGTGAGCAATGGGTGAACGTCTTGCGGCCGCTCTACCCGCCAACGCCTGGAACTGGATCGCGGTGTGGCGCCGCAATCATTTGGCATGGAAGAAGGTGGCATTTGCTTCAATGCTCGGCACCCTTGCTGATCCGATGATTTACCTTTTCGGGCTCGGCACTGGCCTTGGACTGTTGGTAGGCCGCATCGAAGGTGCATCCTACATCGCTTTTCTGGCAGCCGGCATGGTTGCGACAAGCGCGATGACAGCATCGACCTTCGAAACAATTTACGCGGTTTTCGGTCGAATGCGCGATCAGGGCACTTGGGAAGCAATCTTGCACACACAACTTACCCTCGGCGACATCGTTCTCGGTGAATTGACCTGGGCAGCCACAAAGGCCTTTCTGGCCGGTACGACAATTGCGATTGTTGCCGCCGCGCTAGGTTATGCCGCGTGGACGTCGGTTCTCTACGTGCTGCCGGTCATCGCTCTCACCGGGTTCGCCTTTGCGAGCCTGGCCATGCTCGTCATCGCGCTCGCGCCCAGTTATCACTATTTTATTTTCTATCAGACGCTTGTCATCACACCTATGCTGTTCCTTTCGGGCGCGGTTTTTCCAGTCGGCCAATTGCCAGGAGTGTTTCAGCAGATTGCGGCCTTCTCGCCGCTGGCGAATTCTATCGATCTAATCCGTCCGGTGATGCTCGGCCGCCTGGGCGACAATGTAGGGCTGCATATAGGCGCACTTTGCATGTTCGCTGTATTGCCTTTTTTTGTGTCGGCTGGACTGTTTCATCGACGACTAATGCGTTGACGCTTACCTACGCCCATCAACGAGAAGGAGGTCCGCAATGCCGGATTGCAAACTGCCCACAGCGGCCCGGAGGCATGCGTGTGCCAGGAATCGCGAGTGGTACAACAACGCCGAAGCCGGGCGCCACCCAGCCGCTGCAGGCACGCGCCCATCTTCGCGACCACACCTCGGAGTACAGGCTGGGTGGTGAGGCGCGGACCCACCCGGAGCGTTCAAGCGATAGCAGCCAAGCTTCTTGTGCGCGTCCCCAGACCGTCGCGGCCATTATTTAGTTGGATACACATGCAATGACCCACAACGAACCAACTCCTGAGCCTTTTGTGATCCTTGCTATGCCAAGGACCGGAACACACTATTTAGAAGAATTGCTAAACGAGCATCCGACCGTTTTGAGTAACGGTGAGTTGCTAAACGAATATGATCCCAATTGGCCCAGCACGGATCGCCTGCTAGGCACGGATCGCGAGCTTCTTGAGCTTGCCTATGTGCGCTGCCCTATGCGCGACTACAAGAATGTGACGCATCTTGGCTGCAAGATCAATGAACCTCAGTTTCGCGAGCGTCCAGCATTCTTTGCGGAATTAGCTCGTTGGCCAGCACTCAAGGTCATCCTCGTTGTTCGCCGAAACGTATTGGAATCGCTCCGTTCCTTTGTGCAGGCCAGGGAAAGCGGTCAGTGGCTGAAGTTCAGCTCGGACAACGATACCGCTCGGCCACCGAGCGTCAGGTTGTCAATCGCTGACTGTGAGGCTTATTTCAAAGCCGCCGACGATTTTCACGCTCGCGTTATGGACTCCTTCACGTCGACCAACCTGCTTGTAATGGAATACGAGAGCCTTCTTCATGAACCTGCCCAATGCTTGGGAGCGGTTTGGGATTTCCTGGGCGTTCCAGCGCTTGAGCCATCAGATAACGCCATCCTGCAGCGCCAGGAAACGCGACCGCTGGATCAAACGGTGGAGAACTTTGACGAGTTGCGGATTCACTTCGCACGCGGACCTTATTCAAGATTTTTTGACCTCGGAGATTCGATGCGCTCCTACGCTTAATCGCTTGTCCCGCGTGCTCTGATGGGCGTGTAGGATATCCTACAGTTTGCGCGCATTCCGTCGCAAAACTGACCAACCAAAGTCACCAAGACGACAGATATCGGCCGGCATTCGATCTGCGGCGAACATCAAAGGCACGGCCGCAAGGCGACCTGGTCAATTCCCTCTCTGGCGAAGCACTTCTTCACGCGATCTTTGGCGAGCCTTGAGTGCAAATTCCGGCAAAGGTGGAGGGTTCCAGTGCGCAACCCGCACCAATCTCGCTGGACGGGACAGGCCTCCAGTTGGCACGGCGCTTGCTCCGAGATGACAGCAGCGCTCGACCGGAGCGCAGCATGGGAGAAGGAGGAGCCCCCACCCCGATCCGGTCAGGGAGAGAGAAACGGTGTTGGTTCCAAAAGTCCCCCGCGCGATCGCAGCGCCCCGCAAGCGCCATTTTGCCCGGACCTACGTGCAGGTGCTTGCCGCCATAGTCCTGGGTGCCGCAATTGGCTATCTCTATCCGGAAACCGGCCAGAGCCTGAAGCCGCTCGGCGATGCCTTCATCAAAGTCGTCAAGATGATTATCGCACCTGTCATCTTCCTGACAATTGCGACCGGCATTGCCGGCATGAGCGATCTGCAGAAGGTCGGCCGAGTTGCCGCCAAGGCGATGGTTTATTTCCTCACCTTCTCGACGCTTGCACTCGTTGTCGGACTGATTGTCGCGAATATCGTTC
>NZ_RZSR01000021.1:0-15993 GCF_004023265.1 Mesorhizobium sp. M1A.F.Ca.IN.020.06.1.1 | reverse complement strand
GGCACGCCTTGCGCCTTCACGGCATCTCTGGCGACACCTCTCCTTGTTGCCATCCCTGCATCGCCCCACGGATTCCGGTTTAGCTGGTGCGCTCGTTTTTGCCGAACGATTGGAAGGTTCATCGATAGGCAACGACACTTGCGGCTTGCGACTGACTTTCTTTGGCAGGATCTTTTTGCGTGGCGGCGTAGGTGCTTGGAACTTGGCAATTCGGCTCTTTGCAATTTCGACGAATGCACCATTCGGAAATGCCGCTAGATAAGCACGATACATCGAGACATCGGATGTATCCTTGATTGATTTCCAGAATTCAAGCTCTGCCGCCGCGTTGATGTCTGGCTGATAGGCGTCTGCCGAAGACGGACTAGACGCGGCATCCGGGTTGAATGAGAATCCCGGCTCCACCAGGGACGAGTTGCTCCAGGGAACCTGCTTCCCAGAAGTCGCGTTCATGACGTCCAACCGGACGCGACGCATGAGAATTTCAATGTCGATCGAAGGAGTCTTTATCCGCTTCACAAGAGAGTCTGCAAACGGACTATGATTGACGGCTCCATCGAGAGCCACGTTGCCGGGTTGTGTTGCAAAGCCGATAAAGACTCCCCTGCCAGCATCCAAGGCTCCCAGCCCCTTTCCTATGGCAAGGCCGCGACTTTGACCCGGTCCACTCAATTGCTTAACGAAAGGATTGTCCCGACAGGCATCGAGAAGGACGATTGCGATATTTTCCTCGGCCGTCATGGCGGCGATGATGTCTTGCAGGCGCTCAGCCTCCAGAGCCAAGTCGGCCGGACGTTGAAGGGCGGCGTCAACGGGCAATAGGTAGTTCTCCCCGTTCGCTTGGAGCCCGTGTCCGGCGAAGTAAAAAAGCGAGACGTCACCCGGCCGCAAGTTTCGCCTGAATTTTCCGATGAGTTCCCTGAACGTTGATGCGTCGGTATCCAATCCAAGGGTGACGTCGAAGCCCGTCTCTTGCAAAACTCGGGAGATGGCATTCGCATCATTTACCCCGTTGGGAAGCGATGACGCAAAACGGTAGGCCGAGTTACCGATTACGAGCGCATATCTATGGCTGCGTTGACCGATCTGGGTCTCAGAGGAGGCCGGTGTCGACAAGCCGGCCAGCAAAAGAAGGCACGCGCACAACAAACAAACCTTGGACATTGCGACCTTCCCGAGTAACGGAGAATATTAGCATCCGTTAAAGCGCGTGGGTACCCGTTGTAAGGGCCATCTTGCTTGGGGAAGGGGCCAAACTTGCCGGAGGCCGCTTGGTATGAGGTCTCCGTGCATCGTCAACGCCCTTTCCGGCATCGACTTCAAGCAACATCAAACCCCCGAATGAGGCCGCAGCATACAAGGTGGGCCGAGCTCACGAGCTTTTGGCAACACCGTTCGATCGCTCAGCCGACCGCCTTCGTCGCCGCCCTTCCGGCGCTGCGTCCGGAAAAGATGCAGCCGCCGAGGAAGGTGCCTTCGAGAGCCGCATAGCCGTGCACGCCGCCGCCGCCGAAGCCGGCGACCTCGCCCACCGCATAGAGACCAGGGACCGGCTCGCCCGCCGCGTCGAGCACGCGGCTGTCGAGATCGGTCTGCAGGCCGCCCAGCGTTTTGCGGGTGAGGATGTTGAGGCGCACCGCAATCAACGGGCCGTTCGCCGGATCGAGCATCTTGTGCGGCTTTGCGGTGCGGATCAGCCTGTCGCCGAGATAGGCGCGCGCGCCGCGCAGCGCGGTGACCTGCGCATCCTTGGAGAACGGGTTGTCGAGCTGCATGTCGCGGGCGCGGATCTCGCGTTCGACCTGCGCCACATCGAGCAGCGGCTCGCCGGCCAGCCCGTTCATCCGCGCCACCAGCTTCGAAAGGTTGGCCTCGACGATGAAATCCTCACCCTTTTCCATGAAGGCTTTCACCGGGCCGGGAATGCCCGACGTGGCGCGGCCAAGCACCTGCCGCCAGCTCTTGCCGGTGAGGTCCGGATTCTGCTCCGAGCCCGACAGCGCGAACTCCTTCTGGACGATCTTCTTCGTCAGGATGAACCACGAATAATCGAAGCCGGTGCTCATGATATGGCTGAGCGTGGCTAAAGTGTCGAAGCCTGGGAAAAGCGGCACCGGCAGCCGTCTGCCGCGCGCGTCGAGCCATAGCGAAGAGGGACCCGGCAGGATACGTATGGCGTGATCGGTCCAGACCGGCGCCCAATTCTTGATGCCCTCGACATAGTGCCACATGCGGTCGCGGTTGATGACCCTCCCGCCCGCTGCTTCGGCAATTGCCAGCATGCGGCCGTCGACATGGTCCGGCACGCCGGTGATCATGCGCTTCGGCGTCGCGCCGAGACGCTGCGGCCAGTTCTTACGCACCAGCTCGTGGTTGCCGCCGATGCCGCCGGAAGCGACGATCACGACCTGGGCGTGGAGCTCGAAATCCCCGGCCACGTTGCGCGAGCTCTTGCGTCCACGCTCGACCGTGCTTGGCTCCAGCACGTCGCCGCGCACCCCGGTCACCGTCTTCCCGGTCCGCGTGATCTCATTGACCCGGTAGCGGAACTTGAACTCGACGAGCCCACGCTTCTGCGCCTCGCGCACGCGCAGCACGAAGGGCTCCAGCACGCCGGGCCCGGTGCCCCAGGTGATGTGGAAGCGCGGCACCGAATTGCCGTGGCCGCAGGCATAGCCGCCGCCGCGCTCGGCCCAGCCGACGACGGGGAAGAATTTCAACCCGCGCTCGATCAGCCAGGAGCGCTTCTCGCCGGCGGCGAAGCCGAGATAGGCTTCAGCCCATTTGCGCGGCCAAAAATCCTCAGGGCGGTCGAAGGCGGCGGTGCCCATCCAGTCTGCGAGCGCGAGGTCGTGGGAATCGCGGATGCGCATGCGCCGCTGCTCGGGCGAGTCGACCAGGAAAAGCCCGCCGAACGACCAGAAGGCCTGGCCGCCCAGCGATTGCTCGGGCTCCTGGTCGACGATGATGATTTTCTTGCCGGCATCGGCAAGTTCTGCCGCGGCGACGAGGCCTGCCAGCCCCGCGCCGACAATGATGACATCCGCGTCGTCAGCCATCTTCGTTCCCCCCAGCGCCTTCCGACGGCCTGTCAGACGGGCTCCCAGCCGTCCTTGTCGCCGGCGCGGAAGATGGCGTCGATGACCTTCTGGTTGAGGACCGATTCCTCCAGCGTGAAGACACGGTCCTTGCCGCCCTGGGCCGCGCGTACGAAGGCCTCGCATTCCAGCCGGTACTGCTGGGTGCCCGGGAAGCGGAACACCTGCGCTTCCGTGTGGTTCTGATTGTGCAATTCGATGCGGTGGTGGTCGTAGAGCCCGGCATTGAACGGGCCAAAGACCTCGATGAAACCCTTCTCGCCGTGGAACACCATCACCTGCCGCGCCGCCATCTGCGTCGACAGGTAGAAGGACAGTTCGAAGTCGCCGAAATCGGCGCGGATCGAGGAATAGATGTCGGTGCCGAAGGTCTTGTCGCGCTCGATGGTGGCTTGCACGCGGACCGGTTCCTTGCCGGTCGAGAAGCGCGTCGACACGGTCGGATAGACGCCGATGTCGGGCAGCGCGCCGCCGCCAAGATCCAGCTGGTTGCGCATGTTGGTGGGATCGACATTGTAATAGGAAAACGCGCCCTGCACGTGGCGCAGCCGGCCGATCGCGCCGCTGGCGATCAGGTCGCGCACCTTGATCCACTGCGGGTGGTAGACGACCATGAAGGCCTCGCAGACCAGCACCTTCTTCTCGTCGCGCA
Source organism: Mesorhizobium sp. M1A.F.Ca.IN.020.06.1.1 (assembly GCF_004023265.1). NCBI lineage: Bacteria > Pseudomonadati > Pseudomonadota > Alphaproteobacteria > Hyphomicrobiales > Phyllobacteriaceae > Mesorhizobium > Mesorhizobium sp. M1A.F.Ca.IN.020.06.1.1. The sequence goes on along the minus strand of NZ_RZSR01000021.1, from coordinate 12,243 downwards.
GCTTGATCAGCTGCGGGATGTCCTTGGCGTCGAGCGCAAGAGGCTTCTCGACCAGCACATGTTTTCCCGCCTCGATTGCCTTTGCCGTCCATTCGACATGCTGCGAGGTCGGCAGCGGGATATAGACGCCATCGACCTCCTTGGAAGCGAGCAGTTCCTCATAGGAGCCGAAGGCATGCGGCGCGCCGAAACGCTCGCCCAGTGCCTTGGCCTTCGACAGGTCGCGGCTGGCGATCGCCGACAGCACGCCATTCTCCGAATCTACGATCGCCGGCAAAAGCTGCTCGCGGCCGATCTTGGCCGTCGACAGAACACCCCATCGGAACATCATGCTTCTCCATGTCGGTTACGTCGATGGAGGTGTGCCCCAATTCCGGAGAAAAGCCAATCGCAGACGCGGGCCACAAAGCGCCTTCGTCATTCTCGGGCTTGACCCGAGGATCCATTCCCGTGACCTTGACGTAAAGTGCAGGGATGCAGAGATCTGTAACCGTTGCAACGCCTTAGCGTCACGCCATGGATCCTAGGGTCTGCGCGCGTCGCTTCGCTCCTTGCTCCGCCCTAGGATGACGAACCCGAGGATGCGCCACCAGAGCTAACCCCTTCTCCCCGTCAGGGTCATGTCGAAGTCGACGACGTTGGAATAGATCGGCGTGCCGACATCCATGCCGTAGCGCGATCTGAGCACCTTGCCGGTGACATGGAACTTGATGGTTCCTGACTTCAGCCCATCGAGCTCGGCCGTGAACTTTTCCGAAAACGTCTTGCCGCGCGCCGTCAGCCGGCCGGTGACCACGGCGGTGGTCTCGCCGGTGCGGGTCACGTTTGTCGAGCGGAATTGGATCTCCGGATTGTTGGCGCTGTCGAAGACGGCGTCGGAACGCAGGAAAGCATCGATGCGGCCCTGGCCGGTGCCGACGCTTTCCGGAAAGATGGTGAGGTTGACCTTCGAGCGCCCGACATCGGCATTGTCGATGCGGATCGTGCCCTTGAAGCGGCCGAAGGCGCCGCCGAAGCCGCCACCGCCGGCCTTGCCGATGGTGAAGCGGATCGAGGAGCCCGCGGGGCTGATCGTGTAGCTGCCGGCGGCGTCACTGAGCGCCACCGCGGCGCAAACCGGCGCGGCAAGGCAAGCGGCAAAGGCCGCCAATCCGAGGATGCGCGCATGCATCGACATCTTTCCTATCCTGAACCAGCGCATTGCTGTCTCCCCGCCACCAACGAACGGGCGGCCCGCTCTATTCCCGGGCTGACGAAGGCGTGATTATGCGCGTGAGCACGCTGTCGCGCAGCAGGAAATGGTGGCGCATCGCAGCAAGGATATGCAACGCGACCAGCGCGATGCCGGCATAGGCAAGATACCAATGCGCGGCCGACCAGAAGCTTTCCGCGGCGTCGGATTCGGCGAGCGGCAGGTCGGGCATGACGAACTGGTTGAAGGGCATCGTCGGGATTTCCAGCGTCGAGACCGAGACCAGCGCCCAGCCGGAGAGCGGCAGGGCAACCTGGAAGGCGTAAAGCGCCAAATGCGCCAGCGGCGCTGCCTTGCGCTCCAATGTTCCCACCGAAGGCGGGAGTGCTGGCGCCGCATTGCCGACACGCCAGGCGATGCGCAGGATGACCAGCCCAAGCAGCAGGAAGCCGACGGACTTATGCAGCTGGATCAGCTCGAAAGACGTCCGCTGGCTGTCGATGCGCATCATCACGAAGCCGAGCACGAACTGGCCGATGAAGATGAGGCCGATCAGCCAGTGAAGGATGATCATCGCCCAGCCATAGCGGGTGGCGGTGTTGGTGATGGACGATTGCATGGTCGAAAAACGTCGCTGAAATCACCTTTCTTCCAGCCCTCCCCACAAGCGGAACGGAGGAGCCCTACCCGCTCACCTTGAAGAAATCGACGAAGGCCCGCAACGCCGGCCGCATCTGGCGGCGGCTTGGGTAGTAGACGAAGAAGCCGTCGAAAGCGGGGCACCAGTCCTCCAGCACGCGGATCAGCCGGCCATCGGCGAGCGGCGCCTTCACATAGTCCTCGAAGACGAAGGCGAGCCCGGCGCCGTCGATCGCGGCCTGGGCGATCAGATGGTCCTCGTCGAGGATCAGCGGCCCTGGCGCGGCGATCTCGATTTCCTCGCCGTCCTTCTCGAACTCCCAGCGGTAGAGGATGCCGCTGGAGAAGCGGAAGCGGATGCAGCGGTGATCGGCGAGATCGCGCGGATGACGCGGTTTGGGCATGGTCGCGAAGTAGGAGGGCGCGCCGACCAACGCGCCGCGGATGTTCGGCCCGATGCGCGCCGCGATCATGTCGCGCTGCAGGCTTTCGCCCAGCCTGACGCCGGCGTCGAACCCACCCTCCACCACATCCGTGAAGCGGTCCTCGATCACGATCTCCAGCATGATCTCGGGATAGGCGGCGGTGAAGGCAGCGAGCCGCGGCGTCAGCACCAGATGCGCGGCGGTGCGCGGCACGCTAAGCCTGAGATTGCCAGCCGGCCGGTCGCGCGTCTCGACCGCCGTTTCCAGCGCCAGGTCGATCTCGGACAGTGCCGGCCGCAGGCGCTCCAACAGCCGCGCGCCTTCCTCGGTCGGGGCGACACTGCGCGTGCTGCGCGCCAGAAGCCGCACGCCGAGCCGCGCCTCCAGGCTCGCCACCGCATGGCTGACCGCCGACGGCGCGATGCCGAGCTCGCGGGCCGCGCCGCGGAAGCTGGCGCATTGCGCGACCGCGGCGAGAACGGCCAGCTGGGAAAGGTTCGTCCGGTTCATTGATCTATCTTATAGAGCGAGCTGTGCGAAAGAGACATGATTATCGAACGGATGCCTAGGCGCTATTTCATCTCCATCGCAACAAGGAGATGCGCCATGCAAACCCGCAAATTAGGAACTGAACTCGAAGTCTTCCCCGTCGGCCTCGGCTGCATGGGCATGAGCTTTGTCTATGGCGGACAGCCGGAGGCGGAAGCCATCGCTACGCTGCGCCGCGCCATCGAGATCGGTGTCACCTTCTTCGATACCGCCGAAGTCTATGGCCCTTACGAGAACGAGATCCTGCTCGGCAAGGCGCTGAAGCCGGTACGCGAGAAGGTCACCATCGCCACCAAATTCGGCTTCAAGATATCCGAGCACGGTTCGGGCATCGACCGCATGATCGGCGTCGACAGCCGCCCTGAGCACGTCAAGGCGGTGGCGGAGGCCTCGCTGAAGCGGCTCGATACCGACGTCATCGACCTCTACTACCAGCATCGCGTTGACCCGAACGTGCCGATCGAGGACACGGTCGGCGCCATGGCCGAACTGGTGCGCGAGGGCAAGGTGCGGGCGCTCGGCCTGTCGGAAGTGAGCGGCGCCACGCTGCGCCGGGCGCATGCCGTGCACCCGATCGCCGCCGTGCAGAGCGAGTATTCGCTGTGGAGCCGCGATCCCGAGGACGAGGTCTTTGCCGTTTGCCGCGAGCTCGGCATCGGCTTTGTCCCCTACAGTCCGCTCGGCCGCGGCCTGCTCACCGGCACCATCGCCAAGCGCGATACGCTCGGCGCCGGCGACTGGCGCCTCGGCCTGCCGCGCTTCCAGGCCGAAGCCATGGAAGCCAACAATGCCGTCATTGCCGTGCTGGAAAAGTTGGCGATGGAAAAGGGCGTGACAGCGGCACAACTGGCGCTCGCTTGGTTGCTGCACCAGGGCGATTTCATCGTGCCGATCCCCGGCGCGCGCAAGATCCGCCATTTGGAGCAGAACACGGCAGCGGCCGGGATCAAGCTGAGCGCCGCCGAGGTCGCGGCCATCGGCGACGCGCTGTCGCCCGACAAGGTCGTCGGTAAGCGCTATACCGAAGAGCTGCTGGCGCTGGTGAATGGTTAGACATTTCAGCTTGCTTTGAGACGCTGGCGGGACAGCGCCCCCCTCTGTCCGGCAGGACAGAGGGGGGCGCCTCGCGCTGACCTACCAAGGCAGCACGCTGATCTCCGGCCAGTTCTCTCGCGCCCTCCTCCCCTTCGCCTCATGCGTCCGCTGGTTGTCCAGCGCCCGGTTCGGCGTGATACGGAACGAAAAAATGTCGTCGAGCCCGAACGGCGCCACCAGCTCCAACGCCTCGTCTGCGTCGAACCGCACCCCGACCGCATGCGTCTTCGAGGCGAAATAGCCGACCGATTCACTCGCGCTCGTGTAGCGCGGGCATGCCTGCCCGAATTTGGCCGGATACCACAGGTGCACGCGTGCCTGATTTCGCACCTCCACCGGCAGCGTCAGTCCTTCGAAATGCTGCGCCGCCCGGCGGATCACCGCGTCCTCGGCCTCGTAGGAGAGATCGGTGCCGTCGAAATAGAACAGATCGACATCCTTGATGCCGTAGCCTGAGGGCCTGCCGGTGAGATGGTTCCAGATGCTGTTGTAGAGCGCGCCGGAAACCACCAGCCAGTCCGGCAACGCCAGTTCACGCACTCGCGCCAGCGTTTTGGCCAGCAGCGGGTCCGCCGCCACGATTTCGAGGAACGCCGCGCGTTGCTCCTCGAAAGGCAGGCCGGAATAGCGGAGATGGTGCATCGCCCAATGGAGGGCGATTCGCCACCTTCCGGCAATCCTTTAGGCTCTCAGCACGCCGCCCGTCTGCTTGTTGACGTTCTCGACGATGCGCTTGGCCAGCGCCTCGAAATCCTCGTCGGTCAGCGTCTTTTCGACCGGCTGGATCGAGACTTCGATGGCGATCGACTTCTTGGCGGCGCCGAGCGCAGCGCCCTCGAAGACGTCGAACACCGAAACGCCGGTGACGAGCTTCTTGTCGGCGGCCAAAGCTGCCCGCACCAGCGTGCCGGCCTCGACCGTCCGGTCGACGACGAAAGCAAAATCGCGCTTCACCGCCTGGAAGGGTGAAAGCTCCAGCTTCGGCTTGGTGCGCGTCGGCTTGGCCTTCGGCTCCGGCACGGCATCGACAAAGACCTCGAAGCCGCAGAGCGGCCCGGAGGCGTCGAGCACTTCGAGCGTCTTTGGATGGAACTCGCCGAAAGTGCCGAGCACGGTCTTCGGCCCGAGCTTGATCGTGCCTGAGCGTCCGGGATGGTACCAGGCCGGGCCGCCGGGCTCGATCTGCAGCCTGTCGACCGGCGCGCCGCAGGCTTCGAGCGCCGCGATCGCATCGGCCTTGGCGTCGAACACCCCGACCGGCCCGGCATTGCCGGCCCAGCTGCGGCCCGAGCCGTCGAGCTTGGCGGTGCCCCGCCGCACGCCGGCGGCGACGCGCCGCTGCTGATCGGCCAAGTCGCCTTCATAGGTGCCGGAGACCTCGAACAGCGCCACGTCGCCGATGCCCCGATCGGCATTGCGCTGGGCGGCGCTGATCAGCCCGGGCAGCAGCGACGGCCGCATGTCGGACATGTCGGCGGCGATCGGGTTGGCGAGCTTCAGCCGGTTCTGGCCGCCGCCGAACAGCTCGGCGTGTTTCGCCGGAATGAACGACCAGGTGACCGCCTCCATCATGCCGCGCACGGCGAGCGCGCGCTTGGCGGCCCGGGTGCGCACCTGCAGCATGGTCAGGATCCTGCCGTTGACCGCGTCATGCGAGGTGAGCGGCTGCGGCGCTATGTTGTCGACGCCGTGGATGCGCATCACTTCCTCGACGAGATCGGCCTTGCCGTCGACATCCGGACGCCAGGAGGGGACCTTCACCTCGACGGCGTCACCTGAGCTGCGCGGCTCGAAGCCGAGACGGGTCAGTATAGTGAGCGCTTCTTCTCTCGGCACCTCGATGCCGGTCAGCCGCTTCACTTCCGACAGCGGGAAGGGAATGATCTTCGGCTTGTGGCCGGCATAGCCCGCCACCTCGATTTCGGTCGGCGTACCGCCGCACAATTCCAGCACCAGCTTGGTCGCGAGCTCGACGCCGGGCACCATGAACTCAGGGTCGACGCCGCGCTCGAAGCGGTAGCGCGCATCGCTGATGATGCCGAGCGTGCGACCGGTGCGGGCCGTCGTGATCGGGTCCCAGAGCGCCGATTCGATCAGCACGTCGGTGGTGTTCTCGTCGCAGCCCGAATGCTCGCCGCCCATGATGCCGGCAATCGATTCGATGCCGTTGTCGTCGGCGATCACGCACATCTCGGGCGTCAGCGAGTATTCGCGTCCGTCGAGCGCCAGCACGTTTTCACCGTCCCTGGCGCGGCGCACCACAAGGTTGCCGGTGACCTTCTTCGCGTCGAACACATGCAGCGGCCGGCCGCGGTCGAAGGTGACGTAGTTGGTGATGTCGACCAGCGCGCTGATCGGCCGAAGCCCGATGGCGATCAGCCGCTGCTGCAGCCATTTCGGCGACGGGCCGTTCTTCACGCCCTTCACCAGCGTCAGCGCGAAGCCGGGGCAGAGTTCCGGTGCCTCGATCTTGACCTTGACCGGGCACATGCCGTCGCCGGCATGCGGCATGATCGCGCCGCCGGTCAGCCGGCCGAGGCCGCTCGCCGCGAGATCGCGGGCGATGCCGTAGACGCTGGTGGCATCGGGGCGGTTCGGCGTCAGGTTGATCTCGATCACCGGATCGTCGAGATGGGCGTAGGCGGCGAAGCTGGTGCCGACCGGTGCGTCTTCGGGCAGGTCGATGATGCCGGTATGCTCGTCCGAAAGCTGCAGCTCGCGTTCGGAGCACATCATGCCATGGCTCTCGACGCCGCGGATCTTGCCGACCGAAAGCGTGACGTCGATGCCGGGAATATAGGTGCCGGGCGCAGCAAAAGCGCCGACCAGGCCGGCGCGGGCGTTGGGCGCCCCGCACACCACCTGCACCGGCGGCTTGCCGTCGCCGGTATCGACCGTAAGCACCCGCAGCCGGTCGGCGTCGGGATGCTGCACGGCAGTCAGCACCTTGGCTATGACAAAGGGTTTTAGGCCCGCCTTGTCGTCGACATGTTCGACTTCGAGGCCGATCGCCGTCAGCCGCTCGACGATTTCGGCAAGCGAAGCGTCGGTCTCGAGATGGTCCTTGAGCCAGGAGAGGGTGAATTTCATGACTGTGTTCCGTAGGAAGGGCTTTGCGCGTCAGGTCTAGCCACGCTCGTCTTGAGGTGCCGCGGCAGTGAATCGGGCATATGCAGGAAGGGCAGCTGCTCGCGCACATGCGCATGCAGCGTCGGCCTGAAATAGGCAGGCATGTCCATGGCGCCGAGCGTGAAGTAAATATGGCCGGCGAGCCGCTCGTCGCTATAGGCGATCGGCGAGCCGCAAATGCCGCAGAACGAGCGCGCCACCGGGCCGTTCCGGTAGCTCTTCAGCGACTTGCCTTCGAGCGCGATCTGGTCGGCCGCGAAGCCGATAAAGGCCGACACCGGCGCGCCGCTGGCGCGCCGGCAATCGCCGCAATGGCAATAGCTGATGTGGTGCGGCTCGGCCGGGGCCTCGAACCGCACCGCACCGCAGCGGCAGCCCCCGGTGTGGGGAGCAGTCATGTGGAAAGGCCCCCGAACAGCGTCGGCATGTCGAGCGGCCGGAAGCCGTAATGCGTGAGCCAGCGCACGTCGGCGTCGAAGAAGGCGCGCAGGTCCGGCATGCCGTATTTCAGCATGGCGATGCGATCGATGCCCATGCCCCAGGCAAAGCCCTGGTATTCGTCGGGATCGAGCCCGCCGTAACGCAGCACGTTGGGATGCACCATGCCGCAGCCCAGGATTTCCATCCAGTCGGAGCCTTCGCCGAAGCGCACTTCGCCCGGCCGCGAGCGGTCGCACTGGATGTCGACCTCGAGGCTGGGCTCGGTGAACGGAAAGAAGGACGGCCGGAAGCGCATCTTGACGCTCGGCACTTCGAAGAAGGCCTTGCAGAATTCCTCCAGCACCCACTTCATGTTGGCGATGTTGGCGGTCTTGTCGATCACCAGCCCCTCGACCTGATGGAACATCGGCGAGTGCGTGGCGTCCGAATCCTGCCGGTAGGTCTTGCCGGGAATGACGATGCGGATCGGCGGCTTCTGCTGCTCCATTGTGCGGATCTGCACGGGCGAGGTGTGCGTGCGCAAAAGCTTGCGCTCGCCCTTCTCGTCCGGCTGGAAGAAGAAGGTGTCGTGCATCTCGCGCGCCGGATGCCCCTCGGGAAAATTGAGCGCGGTGAAATTGTAATAGTCGGTCTCGATGTCCGGACCTTCGGCGATCGCGAAGCCGAGATCGCCGAAGATCGCTGCGATCTCGTCGATCACCTGGCTGATCGGATGAATGCGGCCGCGCTCGGCCGGCGACTGGCGCACCGGCAGCGTGACGTCGACCGTTTCGGCGGCGAGCCGCGCCGCGATCGCCACGTCCTTCAGCTCCGTCTTGCGCGCCGTCAGCGCCTCGGTGACGCGGTTCTTCAGCCCATTGATCGCCGGGCCCTTGACCTGCCGCTCCTCGGCGCTCATCGCGCCGAGCGTTTTCAGCATCTCGGAGACCGAGCCCTTCTTGCCCAGCGCCGAGACGCGCACAGCCTCGATCGCCTGCTCGTCGGCCGCGGCCGCGATGTCGGCCATCAAAGAAGCTTCAAGGGTTTCAAGATTTCCAGCGGTGGCGTTCACGGCGAAACTCTCTCGATCGGGCAACCACCGGGGTCCGGTGCGTCACCAATTTGGTTGCATCAGGCATAAGAAAAACCCGCGCCAGCCGTGCCAGCGCGGGTTCCCCAAATCAGAATAGCGAATGCTTGGGAAGCGCTGGCTTAGGCGACAGCGCTCTCAAAAGCATTCGGCGTGGTGTTCTTCAGATATTCGAGCGCCACCTTGGCCTTGGCCACAAGGGCTGCGAAAGCCTGCGGCTCGTGGATGGCCATGTCCGAAAGAACCTTGCGGTCGATCTCGATGCCGGCCTTGTTGAGGCCGTCGATGAAGCGGCCATAGGTCAGGCCGTGCTCGTGCACCGCTGCATTGATGCGCTGGATCCACAGCGCGCGGAACGAGCGCTTGCGGTTCTTGCGGTCGCGATAGGCGTACTGCAGCGACTTTTCCACCGCCTGCTTGGCGATGCGGATGGTGTTCTTGCGACGGCCGTAGAAGCCCTTGGCGGCTTTCAGGACCTTCTTGTGCTTGGCGTGGGCGGTGACGCCTCTCTTTACGCGTGCCATGTCATGATCTCCTTAAAACGCTGTTCCGGACCGAATGCTTAAAGGCCGTTCGGCAGAAAATTCTTGATGACCTTCTTGCCGTCCGGTTCAGCCAGAACCATCGTGCCGCGGGCATCGCGAATGAACTTGTTGGAACGTTTGATCATGCCGTGGCGCTTGCCGGCGGCAGCCGACAGCACCTTGCCGGTGGCGGTAATCTTGAACCGCTTCTTGGCGGCCGATTTGGTCTTCATCTTGGGCATTTTGCTACTCCGTAATGTGGCGCACCATCGCGCTTCTTTTCTCGCTTCGGGCCGACCAGAGCCCGAAAAGCAAATGAAACCGCCACGGCATGCCCTGCCGGGCGGTTTTTGTTTTTGCTCTGCGTATCGTGCTTTCCGTAAATCAGAGATGATTTCCGGCCCGATACGCAGAACGGCGGTCCTATAGATCAAACAGGGCTCGTGCGCAACACCTCACGCCCTGCGGCGCGCTGTCCCGTTCAGGGCAGCGTGAACCACACCGGCAGCACCCCCGACTGCTGCGCGCCGTCGATCAGTTCGAAGGCCGGCAGCGCCACCAGGAATACCAGCCCGTCGAGCAGCGTGTTCAACAGCAGGCGCGGCTTGAAGCTGCCGGTGTCGCCTTCCTGGTAGAGCGAAAGCTTTGGAAAGAAGCGCGGCACGCGCGCCAGATAGGCTTTGTAGGGAGCGCCGAGGACTTCCTTGAGATAGCGCTCCTCGCGCAGGATGACGATGTGGAACGCGCCGGCGCAAAGGACCGCGAAGAGGATGATGCCGGAAAACGAGCCGATCTGCGCGCCAACGCCGGCTGCGGCCACGGTCGAGAACAGATAGAGCGGGTTGCGGGTGATCGAATAGGGCCCGCCGGTGACCACTTCGGAGGATTTGCGGCCGCCGATGTAGAGCGTCGACCACAAGCGCCCGACGATGCCCAGGAAGATCAGGAGCACGCCGAACATCTCGATCGTCTCGTGCACGGGCGTCTCGGGAGGGAACGTCGACTGGCCGAACAGGAGTGCCGCAAACAGCACCACGATGAGCACCGCCAGCACGATGCGGCGCATATACTGGTAGCCGCCCAACCCTTCTATCTGGTTGTCGGTCGGGATCTTTGTTTCATCGACCATGGCCAATCCGATCGTCGTGTTTTGCTCGCGATCGGGAAAACCCGATCGTCGATTTGGTCGCGATCGGGAAAATCCGATCGTCGATTTGCTCGCGATCGAGGAGCTCGATCCATCGAGAAGCCGGCGATCGGATAGAAAAACAGGCGCCCCGCCGATCGTCGGGTCGCCCTCCGCGGCAATTCAGGCGGATTTTGGAGCACCAAGCAGCGCCGGCCGGTCAATTCTCCTTCGCGAAACCGTGATCGGCGCGACAGTTTGCGGCGATCGCGCCGGAATGGCTCCAGGACGGAAAGAAACGTGAGGCGCACCGTCAGCGGGGCGCCAGCACCATCATCATCTGTCGGCCTTCGAGCTTCGGCTCGGCCTCGACCTTGGCGATCGGCGCGACTTCCTCGCGCACCTTGTTCAGGAGCTGCATGCCGAGTTCCATATGCGCCATTTCGCGGCCGCGGAAACGCAGCGTCAGCTTGACCTTGTCGCCGTCCTCGAAGAAGCGCCGCACGGCCTTCATCTTGGTCTCGTAGTCATGGCTGTCGATGTTCGGGCGCATCTTGATCTCCTTGATCTCGATGACCTTCTGGTTCTTGCGCGCCTCGGCCGCCTTCTTCTGGTTGGCGTATTTCAGCTTGCCGAGATCGAGGATCTTGACGACAGGCGGCTGCGCATTGGGCGATATCTCGACGAGATCCAGCCCGGCCTCTTCGGCCAGCAGCAGAGCGTCGTTGATGGAAACTTCGCCACGGTTGTGGCCTTCTGCGTCGATGAGCTGGACCCGGGGCACCCGGATGTCTCGATTGGAGCGCGGACCGTCCTTGGTCGGGGCCGCTGCTTTGAAAGGTCTGCGAATGGTCGTGGTCTCCTCGGCCGTTTCGTTCAGGGTTTCTTTGAGTTCAATCGCTTGGACGCGCCTATGTGGTGAGCGCGCGGCCGGAGTCAATAGCACAGCCTCGCCAGGAAATCACCTCAAAGCTTGCCATTGCCTGCACCAAGCAAAGAAAAGGTGCGAGCACTTTTCCGCGAACCGCCGGATGTGCCAAAAGACCGGCCGGAAGGACGAGGTCATGGACGCCAGCGCACCAGTTTTCATCGACGTGAACGGAACGCAGATCGCTGTCAGGCAGGGGCCGGGCTCAGCGCCGGGCATCGTCTGGCTGGGCGGCTACAAGTCCGACATGCTGGGCACCAAGGCCGAGGCGCTGTCGGCCTGGGCGAGCCGCGAAGGCCGCGCCTATCTGCGCCACGACTATTCCGGCCACGGCGAATCGGGCGGCGAATTCGCCGAGGGCACGATCTCGAAATGGCTGGCCGAGAGCCTCGCCGTCTTTCGCCGCTTCAGCAAGGGCAAGCAGATCCTGGTCGGCTCCTCAATGGGGGCGTGGATTGCGCTGCGCATGGTGCAGGAATTGCGCAAGGCCGGCGACGACCGCATCGCCGGCCTGGTGCTGCTTGCGCCGGCGCCCGACTTTACCGTCGAGCTGATCGAGCCGGTGCTGACCAGGGCGCAGAAGCGCGACCTTTCGAAAAAGGGATTTTTCGAGGAACCGTCCGACTATTCCGCCGAGCCCTATATCTACACGCGCGCGCTGATCGAGGACGGCCGCGCGAACCGGGTGATGACCAGGCCGATCGACACTCATTGCCCGGTGCATATCCTGCAGGGTCTCGCCGATCCCGACGTGCCTTCCGGCCATGCGCTGAAGCTCGCCGCACTGCTGCCGGCCGATGACGTCACGCTGTCGCTTATCCCCGACGGCGATCATCGCCTCTCCCGCCCGGAGGATCTCGACATGCTCAACCGCGCCGTCGGCGACCTGGTCCAGCGGGTTTCATGAGCATGCGCATTTCAATCCCGATATCCGCCTTCGTTGCGGCCATCGTCGGCTTTGGCGGCACTTTGGCCATCGTCATTGCCGCCGCCAAGGCGATCGGCGCCACTCAGATCGAGACCGCGAGCGGGGTGACGGCGATCTGCCTGGCCATGGCCCTAGAATGCCTGTGGCTGTCCTGGCGCACGAAAATGCCGGTCATCACCGCCTGGTCGACCCCGGGCC
>NZ_RZSR01000220.1:0-7276 GCF_004023265.1 Mesorhizobium sp. M1A.F.Ca.IN.020.06.1.1 | reverse complement strand
GCGTCCATGTTCGTCCTCCGAAAACGCGCCCTCAATTCAGGTCAAGCCCGCCGGTAAGATCGCCGAGCGGCGGCTCGCCATGCGCGGCTACGGCCTTGTCGCGAACCACGATGCCGTGCAGGACCGGCAATTCGAAACGCTCGGTGATGAAGCGCAGGATCGACGTCGTGTCATAAGGGGTATGATCGACATAGCCGCGCTTGGCGAAAGGCGAAATGATGATCGCGGGAATGCGCGTGCCCGGTCCCCAGCGGTCGCCCTTGGGCGGTGCGACGTGATCCCAGATGCCGCCGTTCTCATCATAGGTGACGACGACCAGCATGTGCGGCCATTGCGGGCTCTTTTCCAGATGAGCCACGACGTCGGCGATATGGCGGTCGCCGGCCTGGATGTCGGCATAGCCGGAGTGCTCGTTGAGATTGCCCTGCGGCTTATAGAAAGAGACCTGCGGCAGGGCGCCGTCGTCGATGGCCTGGATGAAGCTCGCGCCAGTCAACCCGGCGTCGCGCAGATGTTCGCGCCTGGCCTCGGTGCCCGGAGCGTAATTGGCGTAATAGTTGAACGGCTGATGATGATATTGGAAGTTCGGGATCGGTGTTTTGTTGCCGTGGTCGAGCGTGTACTGCCAGGCTCCGGAATACCACGCCCAGTTTATGTGCTTGAGGCTGAGCATGTCGCCGATGGTCGGTTCCGTCTGCGGCGGCAGCGTGGTGGGCTTGGTAGGATCCGCGAGCAGCCGGTCGCCGCCGGGCGCCGGATCGTTGCCGCTCGGCTGGTATGGCGGCTGCATGGTGTTCACCGCGTAGAAATCCGGCGTCAGGTTGCCGTCGGAGACGAATTTCGGGATCCCGTCGCGCGCCGATTTCGGCGAATTGTCGGCGATCTTCAGCGCTGTGCCGCTGGCGTCCGTCACCGCGATCGACGGCTTGGCCGGGCTCTTGTCGGCATTCGCGTAGTACGGCGCGCAGGCGCAGATCAGCCACTGATGATTGAAGAAGGAGCCGCCGAAGCCGCCCATGAAGAAATGGTCAGCGAGCACGTATTTTTGCGCAATGGCCCACATATCGGTCTTGGAGGCGTCCCAGTTGCTCATCGGCATGGCGCCTGAATCGGCCCAGGCGACGAACATGTCGTTCTTGCCACCGTTGATCTGCATCTGGTTCTGGTAAAAGCGATGCCACAGATCATGCGTCACGACGCTGAGCGGCACGTTGAACCCTTTCGGGTCGTTCACCGTGAACGGTTCGTTCGGAAGGTGCTCGGTCATTGCCTGCGTCACCGGCGGCGTGACGCCCTTGGCGGTCAGCCCGTCCCAGACCGGCGGCAGCTCTGACAGGACCGAGCCGTTACGGTCGCGCTGCTGCAAGCTTTCCTTGCTCGCCTTGTCGATGCCCTCGGCACCCGGAAAATGGCCATAGAGATTATCGAAGGCGCGGTTCTCGGCGAAGATGACGACCACCGTCTCTATCTTGGCGATGCCGTCCGGCGGATCGCCGGGCTGCGCCGCGAAGGCGGGAGGCGAAGCGACAGTGGACAGGGCGAGAGCCGAGGAAAACAGGGCGAGCCCATAGGATCGCTTCATCGCCGTACCTCCATTGCGCAAAGTCAAATGACCAGCTTCGGTGCATCTTGGCAATAGCCACCGCGCTGGACGGGTGATCACATCGGGATTACCTTCCTTCAACCGCAGGGCGAACTCTGCAGGGAGACGAAGCCATGAGCTTGCAAGGCAATACCCTGGAAGACGCGATCGGACGCACGCGCGACAAATGGGGATGGTTCGTGGCGCTCGGCGTGCTGCTGCTGATTTTCGGCGGCATCGCCTTCGGCAATCTCTTCATCGCCACCGTCGCTTCGGTCTATGTCGTCGGCTGGCTGATGCTGATGGCGGGCGTCATCGAGATCATCCATGCTTTCGGCGTCAAGACCTGGGGGCGCTTCTTCTACTGGTTGCTCAGCGGCCTGCTCTATGCCGTCGCCGGCTTTTTCGCCTTCTACAACCCGCTTCTCGCCTCGGCGGTGCTGACGTTTCTGCTCGCCGTCGCGCTCATTGCTTCCGGGCTGCTGAGGGCCTGGGTCGCCTGGAACCACCGGCCGCAGCAAGGCTGGGGATGGCTGCTGGCAGCCGCGATCATCACCATCCTGCTTGGCCTGATCATCGCCATGGGCTGGCCGGTCAACAGCCTGTGGGTGCTCGGCATGTTCCTGGCCGTCGACCTGGTCTTCCAAGGCTGGAGCTTCATTGCCACCGGGCTGGCGCTCAAGCGGTAGGGTACTCGACCTTCGCGATCGGCCGAAGCCTGCCCAACATCGTCATCCCAGGCGAAGCAGAAGCTCCGTCGCGAAGACCCTGGGATGACGACATGAGAGGGCGTTTCGCCAATCGCCAAGGTTTACAATCTGCTAGCCGGACGGAGGCGCTTTGAGGCTTCTCTTCGCCACCGCGCCTGCCAGACCTCAGAAACAGATGGCGGCGTCCAGTTCCGATAGCGGACGCACACCTGCGAGCAGCGCCCTCGCCTCGGCCTCGTCGCGCTTCATCTGCGCGACCAGCGCATCGAGCCCATCGAATTTGAGCTCGGGGCGCAGATAGCCGAAGAACGACACCTGGCAGATCTCGCCATAGAGATCGCCGGAGAAATCGAAGACATAGGTTTCGAGCAGCGGCACGCCATTATCGTCGACGGTCGGCCGGCGGCCGAAGCTGGCGACGCCGTCATGGAGCGTGCCATCGGCGCGGCGCAAGCGGACGGCGTAAATGCCTTCCTTCAGAGTGGCTTCCGGCGAAAGCTTCATATTGGCGGTCGGAAAGCCAAGCGTGCGGCCGAGCTGCTGGCCGGCGATCACCTCGCTCTCGACGGTGAAGCGATAGCCGAGCAGGCCGGCTGCTTCCCCGACCTTGCCTTCGCAAAGCAGGGCGCGGATGCGGCTGGACGAGACGACCTCGGCACCTTCGTCGCGGAAGGCATCGACCAGCGTGACGCCGAAGCCGTGGCGTTCGCCGGCCGCCATCAGGAAAGCCGGGCCGCCCTGGCGGTCCTTGCCGAAGTGGAAGTCGAAACCGGTGACGGCATGGCTGACGCCCAGCCTGATTTCCAGCACATCGGTCACGAATGCCTCGGCCGAGAGCGAGGCGAAGTCGCGCGTGAACGGCTGCTCGACGAGGGCGGCAAAGCCGAGCCTGGCCAGGAGCCGCGCCTTCATCGGCGGCGGCGTCAGCACGAAGAGCGGCACGTCCGGCCTGAACACCTTGCGCGGGTGCGGCTCGAAGGTGAGCACCAGGGCCGGCACGCGGCGGCGGCCGGCTTCGGCCAGCGCCCGTTCCAGCACCGACCTGCGTGATGGCGGGGCGCCCGTCATGGTCCGGCTTCCCGCCTATTGCAGCCGCGGGATGACGGCGACCGGGCGATAACCGTGCGTCGTGAGGAATCCCGCCAGCCTTTCGGGATCCGGCCGCAGCGGGTCGCCATAGTCGCGAGCATGAATCCCGCCCGAGACATAGAGCACGTCGAACCCGTTGTCGGCGGCACCCTTGACGTCGGTCATCATGCCATCGCCGATGGCGAGAACCTGTTTGCGCTCGACCGCGTGGCCGAGCAGTCCGGCGACCTCCTTCATGGCGAGGTTGTAGATCGGTGCGAAGGGCTTGCCGGCAATCAGCGTGCGGCCGCCGAGCTGCGCGTAGTCGCGCGCCAGCGCGCCGGCACACCAGATGGTGCGCTCGCCGCGCTCGACCAGGATGTCGGGGTTGGCGCAGATGAAGGGCAGGTTGCGGGCACGCAGCCGCTGCAGCAGTTCCGCGTATTCGGCGGGCTTCTCCACCTCGTCGTCGTAGAACCCGGTGCAGACGACGCCGGAGGCTTCGAATTCCTCCACGAGTTCGACGTCCAAGCCGTCATAGAGGGTGAAGTCGCGCTCGGGCCCGATGTGGAAGATCTTCCTCGGACCCTCGGCGATCAAGTCGCGCGTGACGTCGCCCGAGGTGACGACGCGGTCATAGGCATCTGCCGGAACGCCGATCGCATGCATCTGCGCAACGACGTCGGCGCTGCGCCGCGGCGAATTGGTGATCAGCACCACCGGCACTTTTGCCGCGCGCGCCCGGGCAAGCGCCTCCGCGGCGACGGGGAAGTGCCATTCGCCATTGTGCACCACGCCCCATACGTCGCACAGGATGGCCGCGTAGTTTTCTGTCAGATCGGTGAGCGAAGCGATGATGTTTGGCGAGTCCGCCATGCCGTTATCCTGAGACTGGTCTAGGCAAAGCCGCGACAGCCATCCTTTTGGTTCGGAGGCCGCCATGGCCGGTCCCGCATAACCGAAGCGCTCCATCCTGTCACCAGCTTTCGCCATCGCCGCCGGGACGAGCCGCGACCACGCCCGTTCGGAAGCGTAGGGTTAACACGCCGTCAAAATGGCGGTGCGTGCTTGAACGTTTCGGGCAAGCTGAAATTTAAGGATCTATGACCATGGTAGCACCGAACTAGGACCATGGTCGTATACCGGTATGGGTCTTTTGCGGGGGCTGAGCGCAATGATCGGCAGATTTATAGGCGACAAGCGGGGCAACTACGCCCTGTTGACAGTCATCACGATGGTGCCGCTGATGGGTGCCGTGGCACTGGCCGTCGATTTTACGGAAATGGTTAGAGAGAAGCAGGAGACGCTCAACGCCCTAGATGCTGCTGGGGTCGCGACAGCGCAACAGATCGTCAGCGGAGCGAGCGACGCGGACGCGAAGGCCTACGCCAAGCAGTTCTTCGAGGCCAATCTCAGGCACGTGCTTCCGGCCAACACGACGCTGACCGTCACGCTGCCCAACAACAATGCCGGCGGCGGCACCCTGGTCCTGGAGGCGTCCCTGAAATATCACCCCTATTTCCTGCCGGCGGCGGCGATGCTGCTCGGCGGGACTGCGGGCGACCACGTAGTCAATGTTTCGGCGAGGCCGGAAATCCGACTTAAGAACACGCTGGAAGTGGCGCTCGTGCTGGATAATTCCGGATCGATGTCGACCCTGGGCTCGGGAACCGGGCAGAAGCGTATTGACCTGCTAAAAGCCGCCGCCAAGCAGTTGGTCGACACGCTGGCGCTGCAGGCCAGCAGATGAAGCAGATCTCCAAGCCAGTGCAGTTCTCGCTGGTTCCGTTCTCTGCCTCGGTCAATGTCGGGCCGACGCATGACGGCGACAGCTGGATGGATCAAGATGGTATCTCCCCGGTCCAGCACGAGAATTTCGACTGGACGACGATGAGCGCCGCCAACGATCCGAACAAGTACGCCGAGAAGGTCAATGGCGCCTGGTACAAACGCGGTGACGGTTGGGGCGATACCAAGGGTGAGCCCCTGACCCGCTTCAGCCTTTATGCCGACATGACCGTGGAATCGGGTCGCGAAGAGGTGCCGAACTCAAAGCAGTACATCTGCGACGCGTACAACAAAAAGGGCAAATGCACCGACGGACATTGGACTGACCCGCAATATGTCTACACTACCAGCCGCTATGCGAGTTGGTAGGGGTGCGTCGAAGCGAGGCCTTATCCCTACAACGACGACGACACGACGCCGACCACGTCCAATCCTGGGACGCTCTTTGTGCCCATGTTCGCTCCGGACGAGCCCGGCACGCTGTGGCGCGACTTCAACCGCGACGGCACGAATGATGTCAACAGCTTGAGCTACGGCTACGAGAACAATTGGTGGGCAGACTGGCCTTATTCATTAAACCCAACCGCGGTTCAGCGGCAATCGGACATGCGGAAGTACTTTCTGGTGAAGCCTTACGGTTCGACTTCGGCCGGTGCCGGTGACGGCCCGAACGCAGCCTGCACCACCAGTCCAATCACGCCCCTCAAGGACGTCACGGTGAGTGCGCAGAAGCAGCAACTGACTGACGCCATCAATGCTATGGCGCCAACTGGCAATACGAACGTACCCGAGGGGCTCGCCTGGGGCTGGCGGACAGTCTCAAGCAACGAGCCCTTCACCGAAGGTCGGCCAAACAACGAAAAGGGCAACGACAAGGTCGTAATCGTGCTGACCGACGGCGCCAATACCTACAGCGCGATCAGCGACGCCAGTTACGCCAACAACCGTTCCACCTATGCGGCCTATGGCTATACAGGCAAAGTCAACTCCGCACTGGCAAGCGTCACGCGCCTGTTCATGAATACGAGCACCGCGGTGCCTAAGACCACCTATACGGACGGCAACTACACCGCCGCGCTTGACGAACAGATGCAGACGCTATGCGCCAATGCCAAGGCGGCCGGGATCATGGTGATGACGGTCTCGCTCGATTTGGTTGACACCAAGGCGGACGAGAAGAAGGCCATGGCTGCGCTGAAGGCTTGCGCTTCCGACTCCCGCTTCCGCAGGGACCCGGCCGACCCGAGCAAGCCGGCGAAGCTATTCTGGAACTCGACCGGCGCCACGCTTTCTGACGACTTCAAGGCGATCGGCAACGAATTGTCGAACCTGCGCATCGTCAGTTGATCCGAAAGAGCAACCGCTTGCTGAAGATGCGCGAATTCTGGCTTCGCTTTTGCCGCGACCGGCGCGGCAACTATGCCCTGATGACGGCGATCGCCATGGTCCCGCTGATGGGCGCCCTCGCAATCGCGGTCGACTTCACCGAACTCAACCGTCAGAAACAGATGGTGCTCAACGCGCTCGATGCGGCGAATTTTGCCGCCGCGAGGCGGTTGGCGGAAGGTGCCACCGACGACCAGATCAAGGCCTATGCGGTCGACTTCTTCAACGCCAACCTCAACACCATCGACCCCGCGGACGTAGCGCTCAACATCACCCTGCCCACCAGCCAGGCCGGCGGCGGCTTGCTGACAATGAGCGCCACTCTTACTTACCATCCCTATTTCCATCCGGCTTCGGCAATGCTCGTCGGCGTCGACGGAGTCGACGCGAAAAAGCCCGTTGAGCTCGAGATGAAGTCACAGGTGCGCTTGAAGAACACACTGGAAGTGGCGATGGTGCTCGACAATTCGGGCTCGATGTCGACGAAAGGATCCGGCACGGGGCAGAAGCGCATCGACCTGCTCAAACAGGCCGCCAAGCAGTTGGTCGACACGCTTGCGCAGCAGGCGGCGCAGATCAAGCAGATCGACAAGCCGGTCCAGTTCAGCCTGGTGCCCTTCGCGGCTTCGGTCAATGTCGGACCGGACAACGACAACGCCTCCTGGATGGATGTCTACGGGCTGTCGCCTGTCGCCAACGAGAATTTCGACTGGTCGACGCTCAACGCCGCCGACAAGCACGC
>NZ_RZSR01000219.1:0-7287 GCF_004023265.1 Mesorhizobium sp. M1A.F.Ca.IN.020.06.1.1 | reverse complement strand
TCATCGCGCATCGGCTGTCAACGGTGCATCAGGCCGACACGATCGTGGTGCTGGAAAACGGCAAGGTGCTGGAAAGCGGCCCGCACAAGTCCCTGCTCAAACAGGGCGGACTCTATCAGAAGCTTTATGAATATCAGCTGATGCCGTGACGCCGGCGCTTACCCGTCGCTGCGCAGCAGCGGGGTGGAGGTGCGGCGCCGACCGACCCGGACCTTCGGTCCGACCTCCCCACAGAGGGGCCCACAAGGGGGAGGTAGGGGGGCGCTGCCCGACTTATTCCGGCACTTTCCTGACAGCACCTTTGTCGGCGCTGGTGGCGAAGGCGGCGTAGGCGCGCAGCGCCGTCGTCACCTTGCGCTTGCGCTTTTCCTCAGGCTTCCAGGCATCCGCGCCCTTGGCCGCCATAGCCTTGCGGCGGGCGTCGAGCTCGGCTTCGCTGACGGCGAGATGGATCTTGCGGTTCGGGATGTCGATCTCGATCGTGTCGCCTTCCTGAACCAGGCCGATCAGCCCGCCCTCGGCGGCTTCCGGCGAGACGTGGCCGATCGACAGACCCGACGTGCCGCCGGAGAAGCGGCCGTCGGTGATCAGCGCGCAGGCCTTGCCGAGGCCCTTCGACTTAAGATAGCTGGTCGGGTAGAGCATCTCCTGCATGCCGGGGCCGCCGCGCGGCCCCTCATAGCGGATGACGACGATGTCGCCCGCCTTGATCTCGTTGCCGAGGATCGCCTTGACGGAAGCGTCCTGGCTTTCGAAGACGCGGGCCGGACCGGTGAATTTCAGGATCGACTCGTCGACGCCGGCCGTCTTCACGATGCAGCCGTCGAGCGCCAGATTGCCCTTCAACACGGCGAGGCCGCCATCCTTCGAGAACGGCGTCTTGGCCGAGCGAATGACGCCCGTCTCGCGGTTCGTGTCGAGATCCTCCCAGCGGCGATCCTGGCTGAAGGCGACCTGCGTCGGCACGCCGCCGGGCGCGGCGCGGAAGAACTCGCGCACATTCTCTGCGGAAGTGCGGGCGATGTCCCAATGGTCGAGCGCTTCGCCCAGCGTTGCGGTGTGGACTGTCGGCAGATCGCGGTTGATCAGCCCGGCCTGGTCGAGCTGGCCGAGGATCGCCATGATGCCGCCGGCGCGGTGAACATCCTCCATGTGCACGTCGGACTTGGCCGGCGCCACCTTGCAAAGCACCGGCACTTGGCGCGACAGCCGGTCGATATCCTCCATGGTGAAGTCGACCTCGCCCTCATGCGCGGCAGCCAGGATGTGCAGCACCGTGTTGGTCGAGCCGCCCATGGCGATGTCGAGGGCCATGGCATTCTCGAAGGCTCCCTTGGAGGCGATGCTGCGCGGCAGCGCACTGTCGTCCTCCTGCTCGTAATAGCGCTGCGCAAGATCGACGATCAGATGGCCTGCCTCGACGAACAGCCGCTTGCGATCGGCATGGGTGGCCAAAGTCGAGCCGTTGCCGGGCAGCGAGAGACCCAACGCTTCGGTCAGGCAGTTCATCGAGTTCGCCGTGAACATGCCCGAGCAGGAGCCGCAGGTCGGGCAGGCCGAGCGCTCGATCACCTTGACGTCCTCATCTGAAATTCGGTCGTCGGCCGCGGCCACCATGGCGTCGACGAGGTCGAGCGCCTGCGCCTTGCCGCCCAGCACCACCTTGCCGGCTTCCATCGGGCCGCCGGAGACGAAAACGGTCGGGATGTTGAGGCGTAGCGAGGCCATCAGCATGCCGGGCGTGATCTTGTCGCAGTTGGAGATGCAGACCATGGCGTCGGCGCAGTGCGCATTGACCATGTATTCGACGGAGTCGGCGATCAGCTCGCGCGACGGCAACGAATAGAGCATGCCGTCGTGACCCATGGCGATGCCGTCGTCGACGGCGATGGTGTTGAACTCCTTGGCGACGCCGCCGGCCTTCTCGATCTCGCGCGCGACGAGCTGGCCGAGATCCTTCAGGTGCACATGGCCCGGGACGAACTGGGTGAAGGAATTGACCACCGCAATGATCGGCTTGCCGAAATCACTGTCCTTCATGCCGGTGGCACGCCACAGGCCACGGGCGCCGGCCATGTTGCGGCCATGGGTGGTGGTGCGGGAACGGTAGGCGGGCATCGGTATTCCTTGCTGGCTGGCCGCGCTAAAACGTGGCGCGGCGGCGCTGTATTTCAGTCGGCAGCGGTTATAGCGGCCAAGGTCCGGGCTTGCCACAATTTTGCGCTGCGCCACGATTCTTCAGGAAATTTGAAAAACGCTGTCGGATCGCGCCGCGCCGAGCCGTCCTTGAGGCAGACGGTACGAAAGCCGCGCCAAATCGCCGGCGCGCCGTTGATGATGAGCCAACCTGAACAAGTCGGAGGAGCAAGACATGCAGAAGATCACCACCTTCCTTTGGTTCGACGGCCAGGCCGAGGAGGCCATGAACCACTACGTCGCCATCTTCAAGAATTCGAAGGTGCTGAGCGTCACGCGCTGGCCCAAGGGCCATCCCCAGGAAGGCCAGGTTCTGGTCGCCTCGTTCGAGCTCGACGGGGTGCAGTTCCAAGCCCTCAACGGGGGGCCGCAATACAAGTTCACCGAGGCGATGTCGCTGTCGATCGACTGCAAAACGCAGGAAGAAGTCGATTATTTCTGGGCCAGACTCACCGAAGGCGGCGGCGAACCGGGACGCTGCAGCTGGCTGAAGGACAAGTTCGGCGTTTCCTGGCAGGTAGTGCCGGAGCAGTTGCCGCGTCTGCTTCAGGACCCCGACAGAGCGAAGGCCGGGCGCGTGATGTCGGCGATGATGCAGATGGGCAAGATCGACATCGCCACGATCGAGGAAGCGGCGAAGGGGTGATTACGCGTGAGTAGTGAACGGTGAATGGTGAGGATGCCCGACTATCACTATTCACTATTCACCACAATCACGCCGCCTTGTCGCGGACTTGATAATCCTTGACCGCGGCGAAGCGGATCGCTTTCCAGCGCTCGGCCTCGTAGTTGAGCGAGAAGGCGTGCTGGGCGAGGAAGACCGGATCGTTGTCGAGGTCGCGGGCGATGTCGCCGCGATGCGCCTCGATAAAGCGCTGGACATCCGCCCTGTCGTCGGCCGAGATCCAGCGGCAGACGGAGAAGCGCGACATCTCGAAATCCACCGGCAGCGTGTATTCGATGTTAAGCCGCTCCTTCAGCACATCGAGCTGCAGCGCGCCGACAACGCCGACGATGGCCGGCGAGCCGTCCTCAGGCGAGAACAGCTGCACGACGCCCTCCTCGGCCATCTGATGCAGCGCTTCCTTCAGCTTCTTGGCTTTCATCGCATCGCCGAGGCGGACACGGCGCAGGATTTCCGGCGCGAAGTTCGGCACGCCGCGGAACAGGATCTCCTCGCCCTCGGTCAGCGTGTCGCCGATGCGCAGCGTGCCGTGATTGGGTATGCCGACGACGTCGCCGGCGAAGGCCTCGTCGGCGGTGACGCGGGTGCGGGCGAAGAAGAATTGCGGCGCCGAGAGGCTCATCGGTTTGCCGGTGCGCACCAGCTTGGCCTTCATGCCACGCTCCAGCTTGCCGGAGCAGACGCGGACGAACGCGATGCGGTCGCGATGGTTGGGGTCCATGTTGGCCTGGATCTTGAAGACGAAGGAGGTCATCTTCCCCTCCGTCGCCTCGACCGTGCGTTCATCGGCTGCCTGGGCCCGCGGCGGCGGCCCGTAGGCGCCGAGCGCCTCGATCAGGTCGCGCACTCCATAATTGCGCAGCGCCGAGCCGAAATAGACCGGCGTCAGATGGCCTTCGCGGAAGGCGTCGATGTCGAGGGGTCTGCACGCTTCCCGCGCGAGCTCCAGTTCCTCGATGAAGTCGTTGCGCTCGTTTTCCGGCAAAAGCCCGGCGACGCGGTTGGAATCCGGGCCGTTTACGGGCGTGCGCTCCTTCTCGTCATCGCTCCGGCGCACCGCGTTCTGCGCCAGGTGATAGGTGCCCGAAAAGGTCTTGCCGCGGCCGATCGGCCAGGTAACCGGTGCTGTGTCCAGCGCCAGCTTCTGCTCGATCTCGTCGAGGATTTCGAACGGATCGCGGCTCTCGCGGTCCATCTTGTTGACAAAGGTGATGATCGGGATGTCGCGCAGCCGGCAGACCTCGAACAGTTTCAGCGTGCGCGGCTCGATGCCCTTGGCGGCGTCGATGACCATGACGGCCGAATCCACCGCAGAGAGCGTGCGGTAGGTGTCGTCGGCGAAATCCTCATGGCCGGGCGTGTCGAGCAGGTTGAAGACGTTGTCGTCATATTCGAAGGTCATCACCGAGGTGACGACCGAGATGCCGCGCTCGCGCTCGATCTTCATCCAGTCGGACCGGGTCTGGATGCGATCTTTCTTGGCCTTGACCTCGCCGGCAAGCTGGATGGCGCCGCCGAACAGAAGCAGCTTTTCGGTGAGCGTGGTCTTGCCGGCATCGGGGTGGGCGATGATCGCGAAAGTGCGGCGGCGCGATACCGCCTGTTCGATGTCTTCTGCCAATTTTTGGAATCCTGTCTGTGGCGCGGGCTTCTAGCAGCGCATTTTGGACGTGTCGACAGTTTCGGGCAGACCGGCACGGCCGAACAGCGTAGTCGATGTGGCCTGACAGGAACCTTAGGCCGTTCAGGTTCGCTCGCGATGACGGTCCTGGCGGCCCAACCGGGTAGCTAAACGTATCTCCGCCCCCTCGATGCCGATGTCGCGCAGCAGATAGTCCGGCAATTCGTCCAGCGTGGCCCGACCCCTGCGATTTCGCAGGATGCGCGCAAGCACGCCTCCGCCGGAACGGCAGATTTCGAAGATTGCAACGAGGAACCGTCCGAGCGCGGAGTGGTTGGCCGCAAGCTCCTGTCCAAGGATGGTCATGGTTTATCCTCCTCTGTTTGAATGATGAAATCGGGAGGGCCAGACTGGCCCTCCCGAAGGTTTGGCCGACAGAAGATCAGGATCGATCGTGCTCGCAACTCGCCTGCAAGGCACTTCACGATCGATCCCTCCATCAGGCGGCGGCGTATGCCGTCGTCGGATCGAACAGGCGCTTCACCTGCGTGATCTTGGTGGCCGGGAAGCCGCTCATCTTGGCGTGGCGCTGAATGATCGCCTCGTCCTTGGCGAGGTAGACGCAGAAGGTCTTGTCATCCGCGACGAAGGATTCGACCCACTGAATGTCCGGGCCGAGCTCGGCGAGAACGGCGTTCGAGGCCTTGGAGGCGTCGCGAAGCTGCTCGCGCTCGAAGGTGCCGACCTTGGGAATTTCACGTTCGATGATGTATTTCTGCATTTCGCAATCTCCTTGATCTTGGGTTCAAATGCCTCCGGACGCTCGACCAGATTCGATGCCGGTGACATTCCCGGGGCCGCTGAGCTAAACTGCAGCATGGCTCGCCGGGCAGACGGAGAATTGCGCAAGAGGCGGCCGACAGTCCTTACGCCGTCCTTATCTTCTTCCGATCCTTTGCCTACTGCCGTTACAGGATTGCTGCCGATGGGAACTTATTGCTTCGCCGACTTCGATCTTAACGAGGACGCTCGCGCCCTCCGTCTCGCCGGAAGCGAGATCGAGGTGCAGCCCCTGGTCTTCGATTTCCTCGCCATTCTGCTGCGGCACCGGGACCGGGCCATGAGCAAAGACGAATTGCTTGAAACGCTATGGCCGGGCGTGACGGTGACGGAAGCTTCGTTGCAGCGCGTGGCAAGCCTTGCCCGCGGCGTTCTTCGCCAGGGCGGCATGGAAACGGCGCTGCGCAACCTGCCCCGCTTCGGCTACCGGATTTGCCTCGACCTGCCGCCCATTTCGGCGAACGGGCCGGCCGGCGCGGGCGGCAAGCTTTCGAGCCCCGGTTCACCGGTTCTGTCGGCACGCGAAGCTGTTGCTGTCAGAAAATGGCACGAGGCCGCAGCCTGCTTCACCGAAGCGGATGCCGCTGGCGAGCTGCTGACGGCCGATCTTGAGGAATGGGCACTTGCGCTGGAGTGCATGGGCCGCCCGGCTGAAGCCATCCCGCTTCTGGCGCGCGCGGTGACTGCCTACGGCGTGGCCGGCGAGCGCTTGCGAGCGGCGTCCCCGGCAATCGGCCTGGCCAGGGTTCATCTGGAGAGAGGGGAACTTGCCGTCGCCAAGGGCTGGCACAAGCGGGCGGCGCAGCTGATCGATGGCGCAACCGACAGCAGGGAGCACGGCCTGTGGTGCTGGATGGGAGCGCGCATCATGGGCGCGGAAGCCGAGCCGGAGCAGGCGCTTGCGCTTGCCGAAAAGGCTTTCGCGGTTGGCAGGGATCTCGAAGATCCGGTCGTGGAGTCGCTCGGGCTGATCTATCGCGGTTTTTTCAAGCTCTGCCTCGGTGAGACCAAATCCGGCCAGGAGGACCAGGATTTCGCCGCCGCGCTCGGCCTCTCCAGCGGCGTGGACCCGGTCGTCGGCGGCATTCTCTACTGCAACATACTTTGGGCCTGCCGGAATTTTGGCGACTGGGCGAGGGCCAACCAATGGACCCTCGGCTATGAGGACTGGTGCAGGGGACATGGGCTTGAGGATCTGTCGGGCTCCTGCCGGCTGCATCGCGCCGAAGTGCTCGGCGTTCACGGCACGCTGAGGGAGGCTGAGGCGCTGGTACGCGCCGCGCTCGACCAGCTCGCCGTCGACGCCCCCTGGGCGACGGGCGATGCGCTGCGTGTCTTAGGTGACATTCATCTGGCCGCCGGAGATCTCACCGAGGCGGAAACAGCCTATCGTGCGTCCCATGCCGCCGGCTGGGATCCGCAGCCCGGACTGGCGCTGCTGCAGCTGGAGCAAGGCCAGGCCGAGGCCGCCTTCAGCGCTCTCGAGCGCTCCCTGGTCGGAAACGGCTGGCCGACGCTGCAGCGGCGAGGCATGGTCCTTGCCACTCTCGCCAAGGTGGCGGCGCGCACCAATCGTCTCGAGCGCGCAAAAGAAGTTATCACCGAGCTGGAGAGCCAGCCGCAGCGCTGGCCGATGGCCTCCATCCGGGCGCTGTCCGCCGAGGCCAAGGCTGAACTTTTCATACGGGAAGACCGCCCCACCGAGGCTGTTCGGGAGCTGCAGACCGCATGCTCGCGCTGGAGCGAGGTCGGCTCGCCGGTCAATGTCGCCGATGCCAGGCTTGCGCTCGCGGCGCTGCTCATTCAGCTCGGCGATCGTTCCGGCGCGGAGCTGGAGCTCGGCACAGCGTTGGCGTTAGCGAAGAAGGTCGACTCTTCACGGCTCACGCGGCGCTGCGAAGAGCTGAAGGGCCTGGTTGTCGGGACGCAGAAGATAGCGATGGGC
>NZ_RZSR01000218.1:0-7302 GCF_004023265.1 Mesorhizobium sp. M1A.F.Ca.IN.020.06.1.1 | reverse complement strand
CCTTTTCAGTTCTCCGCCGACGAAGGCGGCGCCGACGTCATCGAGTACCGCACGGCCGCCTGACTTAACACCGCATAGACCCACCATCGACGGCCCGGATCGCGCGAACGATCGCCGGCCTGTTCCGATTCATGGAGATCGACATGTTCGACTGGACCAGAAGTTGCTCCTATGACGAGCACCAGAAGAGACGTTTTCACACGACGGCCCGCTCGCGGCTGAAGAAGCTCGCTGCCGAACTTGCTCTGCCGCCGGGCAGCTATGACCTGCGTTCGAACAAGGCGGGTATCGCCGTCTCCGGCGAAATTACCCTGCACCATGACCGGGCATACATCCAGGTTGGCCAGTTCGGCATGTCCTCCGGCCACGGGATCCTGATCCGCACCTGCACGGGCCGCAAGGATTATACCGGCGGAACCAACCACTTCGTCGCGCTCGCCATGCTCGATGATGTTCCGGCGCTCGCCGCCGCCGTCCGCGCCTCACCGGTATCGGGCGCGAAGCAGCACAGCCCGCCGGTCGCCGCGCCGCCTGAAGTAGCCCCATGATTCCCCCACCGCCGACCCTCTCTCGCCGTAGCACCCCGCGCGGCGGGAGGCTCGGCTATTCCGGAGACATGTCATGTCCACCCAACCCCCGTTCCGAAAGGTGTTCGAGGGCGTCGCGACCCGCTCGCAGATGTTTGCGCTCTTCAATCGCCACCGCGATACGCCTGGTGTCGATCCCCTGTCCGGCGTGCCGTATGCGTCGGAATGGTTCGAGATCTCGGCCACCGAATACCACTTCATGCTCGGACTTCTGCCGCCGCTCTTCCAGCGAACCGGCATGTTTGGC
Organism: Mesorhizobium sp. M1A.F.Ca.IN.020.06.1.1; assembly: GCF_004023265.1. NCBI lineage: Bacteria > Pseudomonadati > Pseudomonadota > Alphaproteobacteria > Hyphomicrobiales > Phyllobacteriaceae > Mesorhizobium > Mesorhizobium sp. M1A.F.Ca.IN.020.06.1.1. The sequence goes on along the minus strand of NZ_RZSR01000218.1, from coordinate 6,468 downwards.
ATGTCCGAATACAAAGCCGGCAATGTCACCAGCGTCTTCTTCGCGATCAGGATTCGCGGCCGCGAACGCTGGTTCCACGGCTTCTGCGATCTCTCCGACAAACGCAGTCCCGACGCCATGCGGGCAGCGATCATAGCCCATGAGACGGGCGCATTGGACAGCATGACGCGGGAAGAAAAGATCGAGGCGATCTGGTCCGCCACACATGCGGACTTCAGAGGCATCGCCGGCGAGACCGACCCCGATGCCTGGCCACCGGAGCATCATGGCAAGCGGACCATCCTTGTTTACACCGTTGGGCAGGGCACGACCCTCAAGCTTCTGGAGGATCTACCCGACGAAGAGATCGACAGCCGCATGCCGGCAGTCGACGCACGTTCGAGGAGAAAAGGGGGCCACGATACGGAACCATCGTAAGCCACCGCGACCGGCGAACAAGCCAACTAGCCCTTCAACTGCGAGAAAACTGCAAACCAAAAGCGAAAGTCGCGTTCACGTCCATCAAAATGAGCCGTCAACCTGCAATGGGCTGCGGCGGTGGCTGCATCAGGTCCATAGACATCGAGAGCGGCTTTTGCCGCCGCATCCGGGTCAGCAAAATCCCAAACCGTCAGACTGCCACGATTGGGTGCAGCAGCGCTGATACGATCCCCGTGATTGCCTGCCACGCCGAAAAATCTCCCGATGGCTTTGCCGATTATGGTGATCAGGCTTTCGCCTTGCGTTTTGAATTAGGCTTCTTGGCCGCCTCGGGCTTCTTTCCCAAACCCAGCGATTTCGCCAGCGCCGATCGGGTAGCCGAATAGCTCGGGGCGACCATAGGGTAATCCTTCGCCAGTCCCCACTTCGCCCGGTATTCGTCGGGCGTCATGCCGTGCCTGGTCGCCAAGTGGCGCTTGAGCGACTTGTATTTCTGGCCGTCTTCAAGGCTGATGATATAGTCCGGGAACACGGACCTTTTGGGATTGACTGCCGGCTTTGGAGCAGGTGTTTCTGCTGGAGTAGCCTGTCCAATATTAGACAATGCCGAATTCACGCTCGCTATCAAGTCTGGCAGTCCGGACGCCGGTACCGCGTTCTTCTGGACATAGGCTGAAACGATATCCGCAGTAAGTTCAAGAAGATTACTGTTGGTTTCTTCTGGCATCATCATTCTCCTAGCCTCCAGAAAGCTCATATCCTCCAATCTCTTGATGTGCAACTAAGCGCGGTCGGTCGCCGGTGATCTGTTTGAATTCGGCCATGCAGAGGTTCGTCGCGTGCAGGTGCACGGTATGGTTGCAAGTCGCGAATGATGTGGTAGGGACCGTAGTGCGAAGAGGTTCTTGATGAAGCGGATGAGAGAAAAGGACATTCCGCCGTTCGTGCAGGACGTGGCCGCAACGGCTGCGACATCTGTGCAGTCGGTCCGGATTCCTACGTTATGGGCGATGCCGATCTTCCGCGCGGCAAGCGTAGGGGGCTGTACAAGAAGCTCGATGAAATCGACGCTCGCTATGGCAGCCGCGACCATCTGCGTAATAAAATCGTGGCGCATCTGGTGTCGATTGGCCGCTATTTCGGTGCGTCGCTGCTGGAAGGGGAAGCCTGGTCCAGTGGGCCTGCCAACTCGGAACGCAAGATCGACAATGAGGCGCCCGACCTGGCCGAGGTCACGGCCTACGACGTAGCGCACCTCCCGACCTACGCCATTCTGCTGATGGCGGAAGCCGAGTGTATCGACTGGCGCCATGTGGCACGAGTCACCCTGAAAATCGACCCCGGTCGCGAGCCGGACCGTGCACATCGGGCCTGGACGTCGCACTTGACGCGGGCGCGATGGATGGCTGCAAGCGGCTGCGAGCAGCTTTTGCGGAGCGACTTGTTGCAATAGGCATCCGCCGGCCGCGGGAAGCTTTCGTCATCGGCCTGCCTCCCGAAAGCAGCGGGGCCCTCACTCCCCGCAAACCTCGCAGGCGGTCTCCCCATGTTCCTGTGGTATCGCTTCGTGCAGACCAAGGATACCCCTCCGACGCCTGTGTGCCGCCCGATCGCGCCGCAAAGTACCGCGATACCCAACCGCCACTGGATCAATGAATGCGTCGCGGTCGGCGATCGCATCCTCATCGCGTTTGTGGCGAACTCTGACGAAGTTTTCGTCGTTCCCAGTGCCAAAGCGGCTGCAGCCGAGCGCCCCCAACCGTCCTGATCCAGTAGCTCACGCCGCTGGAGGGAGAGAGGGGCCGGGAGGAGTGCGGCCTTGCCGGAGCTCAGAGAGCGCGTCGGCAGGGCGGACACTCTCGCTCGAAGGACATCTCCATGAACATCGTCACCCCCACATCGACCGTTGCCCGGGCGGTCGCTCCCCCGGCCGCGCCGCCGACCCGCACCATCGACACCGCCCAGGCTATTCATCAGGCGGCCACCCGGCTTCTTCCCTTCCTTGAACAGGGCAAGCCCGTCACCACCGCAGCGCTGCGCACGACCATGGCCGACAGCTTCGGCGGCACCGATGCGCAAGGCTTCTGGGTCTGGAAGGATGCCTATGAGGCGCTGGAAGTCGCTCAGGTCCTGTTTCTGCGCCGCTTCGGCTCGGCGATCCTGTCGCGGTCGGCCTCGCCGCAGGCGGCGCTGGCGATGATGCAACGCATCGCCGAACTCCTCCCCACTCACACGCGGCGCTCCGACGAGAGCCAGGCCATGCAGCAGTTATCCACGCCGCTGCCGCTCGCCTTCGTTACCGCTTACGCTGCCGCGATATCCTCTTCGGATCTGGTTCTCGAACCTTCAGCCGGCACCGCACTTCTTGCCGTCCATGCCGAGATTGCCCGGGCGTCGCTCGCGCTCAACGAGATTGCTGCGACCCGCGCCGATCTGCTCGGCCTGTTGTTCCCGCGCGTTCCGGTTTCTCGGCATGACGCCGCCCATATCGACGATCATCTCGACGCCGCCGTCGAGCCATCCGCGGTGTTGATGAACCCGCCCTTCACTGTGGGCGCCTATGTCTACGGACATGTCGCGGATGCGGCATGGCGGCATGTCTCTTCGGCCTTTGCCCGTCTGCGCGCCGGCGGTCGCCTGGTCGCCATAACCGGCACCGGGCTCTCGCCCGAAAACCCCAAATGGCGGCCGGCCTTCGAGCGGCTCCAGCAGCAGGGCAGGGTGGTTTTCACCGCAGCGATCGATGGTCGCGTCTACGCCCGCCACGGCACGACGGCGGAAACCCGCCTGACCATCATCGACAAGACGCCAGCGTCCGATCCGTCCGCATTCGCGGCCTCGCCCGGCAAGGCTACCGATGTCGAGACACTGCTCTCCTGGATTTCCGACCTGCCGCCACGCACACCGGGCGGCTTTCCGGATTCGATCGGCGCCCTGTCGAACAGCATCCTGCACAACGCCGCTGCGCAGATGGCCGCGCGCTCGGCAGCCAGAGCTGCGCCGATCGCAGCATCGGCTGCTGTCGCGAAGAGCACGCGGCCAGTTCTTCCTGTCGCCCGGGCGAAGCCAGTCCGTCCGACCACCTCGGCCAGTACATCAGCTGTTCCTCTTTCCTATGAACTGCGCGACTGGATACCCGAGGCGGGCGGTCGCCTCACTGACACGATCTACGAGCGCTATGCGCTGCAGTCGATTCACATCCCGCGTGCGAAACCCCATCCGACCCCGCTCGTCCAGTCGGCGGCGATGGCCGCGGTCGCGCCGCCGAAACCGTCGTACCGGCCTCTCCTTCCTGATGCGATCATTGATGAAGGGCTGCTATCCGACGCCCAGATCGAGAGCGTCATTTATGCCGGCGAAGCCCATTCCGACCATCTCGCCGACGCCTGGACGGTGGATGAAACCTGCGACGTCGTGTCGGCCGCTCCCGACGGCGCAGAGAATGCTGTTCGCTTTCGCCGTGGCTGGTTTCTGGGAGACGGCACCGGCTGCGGCAAGGGGAGACAAGTCGCCGGCATCATCCTCGACAACTGGCTGCAGGGCCGTCGGCGCGCGATCTGGATCTCGAAGTCCGACAAGCTGCTGGAAGACGCACAGCGCGATTGGGCTGCCCTCGGGCAGGAACGGCTTCTCGTCCAGCCGCTCTCGCGCTATCGGCAGGGCACGCCGATCCGGCTTGCCGAAGGCATCCTCTTCACCACCTATGCGACGCTGCGCTCACAGGAGCGCGACGGCAAGAAGTCTCGCATTGCGCAGATCATCGATTGGGTGAGCCAAGAGGCGGGGAGGGCCGGAGGCGCGACAGGAACATGTAAGTCTTTTGATGGCGTCATCGTATTCGACGAAGCCCACGCTATGGCCAACGCCGCCGGAGGAAAAAGCGAGCGCGGCGACGTCGCACCCTCGCAGCAAGGCAAGGCTGGCCTCCGCTTGCAGCACGCGTTGCCCGACGCGCGCGTCATCTATGTCTCGGCAACCGGCGCAACCGCCGTCGAGAATCTGGCCTATGCCCAGCGCCTCGGGATTTGGGGCAGCGAGGATTTTCCCTTCGCCAATCGCGCCGAGTTCGTCGCGGCAATCGAGGATGGCGGCGTCGCCGCCATGGAGGTGCTCGCCCGCGATCTCAAATCGGTCGGCCTCTACACGTCGCGATCGCTCTCCTATGACGGCGTCGAATACGACCTGCTCGAGCACGAACTGACAGAAGAGCAGATCCGCGTCTACAACGCCTATGCGGATGCCTTCCAGGTCATCCACAACAACCTGACCGCCGCGCTCGAGGCCGCCAATATCACCAGCGAGACCGGCACGCTGAACCGTAGCGCCAAGGCGGCAGCGCGCTCGGCTTTCGAAAGCACCAAGCAGCGTTTCTTCAGCCATCTCATCACCTCGATGATGACGCCGACCCTGACCGGCGCGATCGAGCAGGACCGCGCCGACGGTCATTCGGCGGTCGTGCAGATCGTTTCGACCGGCGAGGCGCTGATGGAACGGCGGCTGGCCGAGATCCCGGCAGAGGAATGGTCAGACCTCCACGTCGACGTGACCCCGCGCGAATATGTGCTCGGGTATCTGATGCATTCCTTCCCAACCCAGCTCTTCGAGGAATATTCCGATGCAGATGGCAACGTCTATTCACGCCCTGTGCATGACACAGAAGGCAATCCGGTCCAGTGCCGCGAGGCTGCGCGCCGCCGCGACGAGATGATCGAAAGGCTGGCCTCGTTGCCGCCGGTCGGCAGCGCGCTCGACCAGATCCTCCACCATTTCGGCACCGACACCGTCGCCGAGGTTACCGGTCGCTCGCGTCGCATCGTCAGGAAGACCGGTCGCGACGGCATCGACCGGCTCGCCGTCGAGAACCGCCCGGGTTCGGTCAACCTTGCCGAAGCCCAGGCGTTCATGGATGACGACAAAGCCGTGCTCGTCTTTTCCGACGCCGGCGGCACCGGCCGCTCCTACCACGCCGATCTCGGGGCGAAAAACCAGAGACTGCGCAAGCACTATCTGCTCGAAGCCGGCTGGCGCGCCGACAACGCCATCCAGGGACTCGGCCGGACGCACAGGACCAACCAGGCGCAGCCGCCACTGTTCCGACCGATGGCCGCCAATGTGAAGGCCGGCAAACGTTTCCTGTCGACCATTGCCCGACGGCTGGACACACTGGGTGCGATCACCCGCGGCCAGCGCCAGACCGGCGGGGCAGGGCTGTTCCGATCCGAGGACAATCTCGAAAGCCCCTACGCCCGTGCGGCGCTACGTCAGTTCTATTATCTGCTGCACCAGGGCAAGATCGAGGGCTGCTCGCTGACGACCTTCGAGGCGGTCACCGGGCTGTCTCTCACCACGGACGAGGGTGGGTTGCGCGACGAGCTGCCGCCGATCACGACATGGCTCAACCGGCTGCTGGCGCTGCGCATCGAAACCCAGAACCTGCTGTTCGAAGTGTTCGAGCAGCTGATCACGGCAAGAATAGAAGGCGCCATCGCCGCGGGCAATTATGACAAGGGGCTGGAGACGATCACGGCGGAAAGCATCATCGTAACCGATCGCCGCGCAGTCTACACGCATCCGGTTTCCGGTGCTCAGTCTCATGTGCTGACCGTGGCACGCAAGGATCGCATCCGCCCGCTCGGCCTGTCCGAAGCACTGGCGATCGCACGCGCGGAACTGCAGTCGGTTCTGCTGATCAACGCGCGGTCAAGCCGCGCGGCGATCCAGCTGCCGACGGCAAGTCTGATGCTCGACGACGGCACGATAGAGCACCGGGTGCGCCTGCTGCGGCCGACCGACGAGCTGCGCTTCGGTCTCGATGCCCTTGCCGAAACTCATTGGCAGCCCGCCGACCGAAGGCTGTTCTGCGAGTTGTGGCAGGCAGAAGTCGCCGCCGTTCCGGAATTCACGACCAGCACCTTCCACATCGTCACCGGCCTGTTGCTGCCGATCTGGCGGCGGCTGCCGGACCATGATTGCCAGGTCTACCGGATCCAGACCGATGCCGGAGAACGCATCATCTGCCGTCACATCCCGCCGACGCTGGTCGCGACC
>NZ_RZSR01000217.1:0-7315 GCF_004023265.1 Mesorhizobium sp. M1A.F.Ca.IN.020.06.1.1 | reverse complement strand
CCGGCGTCAGTCGCTGCACGCGCTCGTCGGAGACCGCCTCAAGCCGCTGCTCGGCAACCATCTGCACCAGGGACGCGGTCGAAACCGCGGCAAGTTCCGAAGGCAGAGCGATCGGGTCCGTCTGAACCAGGATGGCGCTTTCAAGCGGCGGGAGCAGCTTGCCCAGAGATTGCAGGCTTTCCGCATCGTCCGCGGCTGTGGCGGCGAAGGGAACGATCGAAGGCCGGTACCGCTTGGCGAGGGTATCGCCTTCCGCAAAGGCCTGGTGGCGCGTCGCCAACGCGCTCCAGATCGGACGGTCGAGAACATGTTTCATTGTGCGACGGCCTTGGGCGCGACTGCCTTGGCCTTGTCCGCCCGGCGGTCGAGCGGGGTCGCGGCCAATCGATCCTCGATGGCGGCGAGCTGGCCAAGCAGCGGCCCGGAGAGGTCCGCGCACAATTCCGCGACCGCGCCCTCGATGCGCGGCCAGACGTTGTGCTTCGCGGCATCGACCAGCCGCTGGCCGTCCGCGGAGAGGGAAACGATCCGGCGCCGCTGGTCGTCATCCGATTGTGCGACCTCGACCAGGCCGAGCTCGGTGAGCAGCGACACGGCCCGCGTCACGCCCGGCTGCGCGATGCCGAGCGACTGCGCCAGTTCGCCGACCGGCAGCGGCCCCAGCCTGTCGAGCGCGGCGAGCAGCGGATACTGACTCGACTGGATCCGCACATCCAGGCGATCGAGCACGCGCTGCGTGTCGGCCTGCAACTGCTCGCCAATGCGCTTCAGCCTGCTGCCGAGGCAGAGAAAGCCGAGGGACCTCAGAACATCTTCCATCGTCGAACTGCCGGAACGAAAAGGATAACATGATATATAACCTTGCATGGAAATTGGCAATATGGTTTCACGATGCAGCCGGAGCGCCGGCTTTGGCCGGTAGACATTCCCTCTTCATTCGCCGCCGATAGCATCCTATATGGCGCTGGCGCGACATGACCGATCCGTCGCGCCAAGGCGACTGATTCGAGGCCCGTGGGCTCCGGGTCTTTCTTCATCGGCATGCGGACGCTTGATGCCATCCCTGCGCATCCATATCGACAGGTTTCTTGACGGCGCGGCGCCCAAGGTGCCGCGGCGCGAGCTGACGCATCTCGAGCGCCTGGAGCTGGTGCGGCGCCATGGCGACTTCTCGCTCGCCTATTCCACCGCCGTGCAGCAGAAGCTGTCCTACTTCAGCGAAGGCGATGGCTACATCGCATTCGGCACCAAGATGAAGCACCATTTCGCGCTGGGCGATCCGGTCGTCGATCCGCCGGACCGGCCGGGCTACATCAAGCGCTTCGTCGAGGCCGCCGGCGGCCCCTGGTTCGTTCAGATAAGCGCCGCCACGGCAAAGGTGCTGGCCGGGTTCGGCTATCAGATCAATCGGCTGGGCGTCGACACAAGGCTGCAGCTGCCGGCGCATGATTTCTCCGGCAAGCGCAACGAGACCGTGCGCTATTCGGAGCGCTGGCTGGCGAAGAAGGGCTTCACCTTCGCCGAGGACAGGGCCAACATGCTGCTCGACGAGGTTTCCCGGCTGTCCGAGAATTGGCGCGGCGAGCGCATCGTCAAACGCTGGGAGATGGGCTTCCTCAACCGCCCTTTCGCCGACCATCTCGGCGCCGACATGCGCCGCTTCGTCCTTCACGGCCCGCAGGGTGAGCTCGTCGCCATCCTCGATTTCGATCCGCTGTTCAGCAATGGCGAGGTCATCGGCTATACCACCGCCTTCAAGCGCAAGCAGGTCGACGCCACGCCGCATGCCGAGATCGGCCTGACCAAATTCGCCGTCGATCGCTTTCGCGAGGAGGGCGTTTCGGTGGTCACGCTTGGCCTGTCGCCGCTGCTCGACGTCGAGCCGAGCGGCTTTGCCGAATCGAGCTTCTGGCGCAGCACCTTCCGGCGCGCCTACGAGTCGCCCTGGGTCAACCGCTCGCGCTTCAACCTGCAGGGCCAGGCCGCCTTCAAGCGCCGCTTCCACGGGCTGGAGGAGCCGACCTACATTGCCTTCCGCAAGGGAACGCTGATGGAGATGCTTGGACTGCTGCGGCTGATCAAGGCGATTTGAAGCAAGCCTGTTCGTCAATTCCTCAGCCGATACCCGGTCCTGAAAATCCACGCCACGATTGCGATGCAGGCGGCCAAAAACACCAGCGTCATGCCGAGGCTGACGCCGACCGAGACGTCCGCTTTGCCGTAGAAACTCCAGCGGAACCCGCTGATCAGGTAGACGACCGGGTTGAACAGCGTGATCGTCTTCCAGATGCCGGGCAGCATATGGATCGAATAGAAGCTGCCGCCCAGAAAGGTGAGCGGCGTGACGATCAGCAGCGGCACCAGCTGCAGCTGCTCGAAGGTCTTGGCCCAGATGCCGATGATGAAGCCGAACAGGCTGAAGGTTACCGCCGTCAGCACCAGGAAGGCGATCATCCAGAACGGGTGCTCGATCCTGAGCGGCACGAACAGCGCCGCGGTCGCCAAGATGATCAGCCCGAGCATGATCGATTTGGTCGCCGCGCCCCCGACATAGGCGATGATGATCTCGAGATAGGAGACCGGCGCCGACAAGAGCTCGTAGATCGAGCCGACGAATTTCGGGAAATAGATCGCGAACGACGCGTTCGAGATCGACTGCGTCAAAAGCGAAAGCATCATCAGCCCCGGCACGATGAAGGCGCCGTAGCTGATGCCGTCGATCTCGGTGATGCGCGAGCCGATCGCCGAGCCGAAGACGACGAAATAGAGCGATGTCGAGATCACCGGCGAGACGATGCTTTGCAGCACCGTGCGGAACGCACGCGCCATCTCCATCCGGTAGATCGCCCACACTGCACGAAGGTTCATAGCCGCGTGGCGGTTCATGGCTCTTGCCTCAGCAGATTGACGAAGATCTCTTCGAGCGTGCTGTTCTTGGTGTCGAGGTCGTGAAACTGAATGCCTGCGGCCTCGAGATCGCGGATCAGCGAGGCGACGCCCGGCCGGTCGCTCTGGCTGTCATAGGTGTAGGTGAGTTCGTTGCCGTCCGCCGACAGCTCCAGCGCATAGCGCGACAGGCCCTCGGGCAACGCGGCGAGCGGCGCGCGCAGCTCCAGCGTCATCTGCTTGCGGCCGAGCTTGCGCATCAACTCGGCCTTGCCTTCGACCAGGATGATCTCGCCGCGGTTGATGACGCCGACCCGGTCGGCCATCGCTTCGGCCTCCTCGATGTAATGCGTCGTCAGAATGATGGTGACGCCGTCCTCGCGCAGCCGCCTGACCATCGCCCACATGTCCTGGCGCAGCTCGACGTCGACGCCCGCCGTCGGCTCGTCGAGGAACAGCACGCGCGGTTCGTGCGACAGCGCCTTGGCAATCATCAGTCGGCGCTTCATGCCGCCCGATAGCGTGATGGCCTTGGCGTCCTTCTTGTCCCAAAGCGAGAGATCGCGCAGCACCTTCTCGACGAAAGCCTTGTCGGGCGCCTTGCCGAACAGGCCGCGGCTGTAGTTCACCGTCGCCCAGACCGTCTCGAAGGCGTCGATGGTGAGCTCCTGCGGCACCAGCCCGATCAGGCTGCGCGCCGCGCGGTAGTCCCTGCCGATGTCGTGACCGTCGACGGTGACGCTGCCCGACGAGCGGTTGACGATGCCGCAGACGATCGAGATCAGCGTCGTCTTGCCGGCGCCGTTCGGCCCGAGCAGGGCGAAGATCTCGCCGCGCTCGATGTCGAGGTTGATTTCCTTCAGCGCCTTGAAACCGGTGGCATAGGTTTTCGTGACGCCGGAGATGGAGATGATGGGTGACATGCTGAAATATGGCCGGCTGGAAAACGTGACCTGATATAGGTCGGATGTCGTTTTATGCAAATCGGCAATCGACCGTGCTCCTGACAGTTCTCGACAGTCGCCGCCGCTCGCGGCCTCCAACAGCGCCGGCAAGCGGTCACGCGGTGCGTCTGTCCATGACCGCCCGACGCTGCGACAACGCGCCTCGCGTGACGCCGCGCCGCTTTGACCGATGCGTGTTCGAAGCCTATCCTTCAAGCCTGAATTGCAGCCGGAGCCCAGCATGGACCCGCTCATCCTGTCGCGCATCCAGTTCGGCGCGAATATCTCGTTCCATATCCTGTTTCCGGCGATCACCATTGCACTTGGCTGGGTGCTTCTCTTCTTCAAGCTCCGCTACAACGCCACCGGCGACTCGGCCTGGATGCGCGCTTATTTCACCTGGGTGAAGGTGTTCGCGCTGTCCTTCGCCATGGGCGTGGTTTCGGGCGTCACCATGAGCTTCCAGTTCGGCACCAACTGGCCGGGCTATATGGAAACGGTCGGCAACATCGCCGGCCCGCTGCTTGCCTATGAGGTGCTGACCGCCTTCTTTCTCGAGGCCGCCTTCCTCGGCATCATGCTGTTCGGCTTCCGCCGCGTCTCCAACCGCATCCACACGCTGGCGACCGTGCTGGTGGCGGGCGGCACCACGGTTTCCGCCTTCTGGATCATCGCGCTGAACTCCTGGATGCAGACGCCGGCCGGCTTCGAGATGATCGACGGCAAGGCGCATGCCCTCGACTGGTGGGCGGTCATCTTCAATCCGTCCATGCCCTACCGGCTGGTCCACATGCTGCTCGCCTCCGGGCTCACGGTCTCCTTCCTGATCGCCGGCTGCTCGGCGCTGCGCTACTTTTATGGCGACCGCTCGGAATCGATGTGGAAGGCGCTGCGCACCGGCGTCTTCGCCGCCGCCATCCTGATTCCGATCCAGATCTTTGCCGGCGACCAGCACGGCTTGAACACGCTCGAGCACCAGCCGCAGAAAATCGCCGCCATGGAGGCGAACTGGAACACCGGCGCCCACGTGCCGCTGGTGCTGTTCGCGCTGCCCGACGAGGCGGCCAAGGAAAACAGGTTCGGGCTCGCCATTCCCGACGGCGCCAGCCTCATCCTGCGCCACAGCACAAGCGGCGTCGTGCCCGGCCTCAACGACTATCCGGGCAACCACCCGCCGGTCTTCCCGGTGTTCTGGGGTTTCCGCGTCATGGTCGGCACCGGCATCCTGATGCTCATCGTCTCCTGGTCGGCGGCCTTCTTCCTCAAGCGTCGCCGCAACCTGCCTAAGCCGCTGGCCCTGATCATGGTGCCGATGGCGCTGTCCGGCTGGCTGGCGACGCTGGCCGGCTGGTACACGACCGAGATCGGCCGCCAGCCCTGGCTGGTCACCGGGATATTGAAGACGGCGGATGCCGTCGGCCCGGTCGCCGGCAGCCATGTCGCGCTGACCCTGGCCGTCTATCTCATCCTCTATGTGCTGCTCTTGATCGCCTATCTCGGCGTGCTGGTGCATCTCGCGCTGAAGGCGGCCAAGGAAGGCGACACCTCGCCGTTGCCCGGCGTCATGAACGCCGCGATGTCGCAGCCGGCCGCCGGAGAGTGAACATGCAGGAGCAAGACAAGCGGTACGGTCGGTTCGATGCGGGCCTTTCTTCTGAGGTCGGCGCTGTCACTCACCTGACCGCCGGCACGGGTGCTTCAAACAGTATGGCCGTCTGTCGGACCAATCTCGGTTGGAGGAAAGAAAGATGACCTTCGACTGGCCCACCGCGCTTCCGCTGATCTTCGCCGGCCTGATGGGCCTCGCCATCCTGATCTACGTCATTCTCGACGGTTTCGATCTCGGCATCGGCATCCTGTTCGCAGGCGCCGAAGATGCCGAGCAGGACACGATGATCGCGGCGATCGGCCCGTTCTGGGACGCCAACGAGACCTGGCTGGTGCTGGCGGTCGGGCTCTTGCTGGTCGCCTTCCCGATGGCGCACGGCACCATCCTCACCGCGCTCTATATCCCGGTGTTCCTGCTGCTGGTCGGCTTGATCCTGCGCGGCGTTGCCTTCGATTTCCGCGCCAAGGTGCCGGCCGGCAAGAAGCACCGCTGGAACCGGATCTTCTTTTTGGGCTCCACCATGGCCTCGCTGGCGCAGGGCTATATGCTCGGCGTCTATGTGCTCGGCCTCGATGTCGGCTTTGGCGGCATGGCCTTCGGCGCGCTGGTCGCGCTCTGCCTATCGGCGGCCTACGCCGCCATGGGCTCGGCCTGGCTGATCTACAAGACCGAGGGCGATCTGCAACGAAAGGCGGTGCGCTGGCTGCGCGTCACGCTGGTGTTGACGGCGCTCGGCATGGTCGCGGTCTCTTTGGCGACGCCCTTCGCCAGCCCGCGCATCTTCGACAGATGGTTCCTCTGGCCGGAGATCCTCTATCTGTCGCCGCTGCCGATCGTATCGGCGCTCCTGTTCCTGTGGCTGTGGCGGCAGACGTTTCATCTGCCCAAGCCCGACGACCGCCATGCGCTGCGGCCCTTCCTGACCCTGGCCGCCATCTTCGCGCTCGGTTTCGCCGGGCTCGCCTGGTCGTTCTATCCCTATGTCGTGCCCGACAAGCTGACGATCTGGCAGGCCGCCTCGGCGCCGGAGAGCCTGGCCTTCATCCTGGTCGGCACCGTCGTCGTGCTGCCGATCATCATTTTCTATTCGTTCTACGCCTATCGCGTGTTCGGCGGCAAGGCGACGGATCTGACCTACGATTGAGGAGAGGCGTTGGTGACGGCGTCTTTCTCCCCGTCACCATACGGGGAGAAATGCCCGGCAGGGCAATGAGGGGCAGCGCAAACCTGTCAAGCAGAGCGGCGGCCCGTTCCTGCAAATGCCGGCGCCGCCCCTCATCCGCCTGCCGGCACCTTCTCCCCGTATAGTGACGGGGAGAAGGCCTAAGATGGTCATCCTCAGCTCTTGCTACTTGCCAGCACCAGCACCGGCTTCTCGCTGTAGAGCGCGGGAAACAGCGCTTTCAAATTCTCGATCTTCGGCAGGTCGTTGTAGACGATATAGGGGTAGGTCGGGTTCAGCGTCAGGAAATCCTGATGGTAATCCTCGGCCGGATAGAAGGTCTTGCCCGTCTCAAGCGTCGTCACGATCGGCTTCGAAAACACCTTGGCCTTGTCGAGCTGGGCGATGTAGCTCTCGGCGATCTTCTTCTGCTCGTCGTTCTCGGCGAAGATCGTCGAGCGGTACTGCGTGCCCTGGTCCGGCCCCTGGTAGTTGAGCTGCGTCGGGTTGTGCGCGACCGAGAAATAGACCTGCAGCAACTGGCCATAGGTCACCTTCGACGGATCGTAGGTGATCTCGACCGATTCCGCGTGTCCGGTGCGGCCGGTGCCGACGACCTCGTAGACGGCGTGCTCGGCGCTGCCGCCGGCGTAGCCGGAGACGGCCATGCTGACGCCCTTGACGTGCTGGAACACGCCCTGCACGCCCCAGAAG
>NZ_RZSR01000216.1:0-7315 GCF_004023265.1 Mesorhizobium sp. M1A.F.Ca.IN.020.06.1.1 | reverse complement strand
GGGATGGGTCGGGCAGGGAACTTCGCCCGCGAAGAAGGGGAGTGGGCAGCGCCCGGAGCTGCTGCATGCCCGGCACGATCATCACGGCCGGATCCTGCGGCAGCACCGCGAGGACGGGGGCGATGCAATCCGGCGGACAATGCATCGGGCCAGTTTTGCCGCTTGTGTCCTTGCACGCCTTGCAGTCGTGGTGCATGGCGCCGTCAGCCATCTTGCCCATTCCGTCAGCGGCCGGCATCGCCATGGCGTTCTCGCTTGCCATCCTCGACGACATGACGCTTGCCTGGGCGACAGACAGGCTGAACCCGGCGGTCAGCAAGACCGCGAGCAGCATGGCCAGGAGGTGTTTTGGCGACAATCGAGCCATTGTCGGCCTAGCGTAGGGCAAAGTCCGGGTTTTGCAAGTCGCAACGTTGACCGAAAATTCATTGACAAGAGCGGCGTTCACTCGCCTCCTTAAGTGTTCTCTAATGTACGGAGGCAGCAATGCCATACACGTATCGATGCAGAGATTATCCGGGGATGGAGGCTTGTCCGGGGAGCTTCACGGCAGAGAGCGCGGAGGAAGTCATGAAGCATGTCGAGCTTCACGCGAAGTCTGCCCATGACGAAGACCCCAATCAATGGTCCCAAGAGGATCGGCGGCAGTTGCAAGCGCTGGTGATCGCCAGCTAGGCCTCAGCGCCGATGACCGTAAGGCTGTCGGCATATTCACTCGGCTGGCGCGAGATCGGCGATCGCAGATTTTCGGCGATCTCGACGGACGGTGCTCTTCGGTCCGCGATTGTAGCAGCCCGTCGCGCCTTTTCGGTCGACTCTTTTCGCCCAAATGCAACAAGGTTGAGGGCGCCGGTTAATTCGCCGCCCATAGACTTACCAGGGTGACTGCTGCGTACCTCGCCGCCTTTCCAAGGCCGACTAAAACCACGAACAAGGCGAGCCGGACCCGTGCCGCGCCTGCCACGACGGTGAAAGCATCTCCGACCACTGGCAACCATGCGAACAAGAGCGTCCACGCGCCATAGCGGCGAAACATGCGGCTCGCCCGCTCAAACTGCCGGGGAGTGATAGGGATCCATTGCTTCGACCGGAGCGCGTCGATCCCCCGGCCCAATATCCAGTTCACAACCGAGCCCAGCGTGTTGCCGATGGTAGCAACCGTAAAGAGTAGGGCCGGATCGCCCCGACCGGTCGCCAATAGGCCAACAAGCACGACCTCAGACGAAACCGGCAGCACCGTTGCCGCTAGGAAGGCGCTGACGAACAGCGAACCGTAGACTGCCAGCCCAGTCACTATGAAGGGCCGATTATGCCCGCACGTCGACGACACCCATCATGCCGAGCTGTTCGTGCTCGAGGAGATGGCAGTGATACATGCGCTGGCCTGGTCGCTCTTGTCGCAACAAGAGCCGGACCGTCTCGCCGCGTGCAACGTTGACCGTGTCTTTCCAAGCAAGATAGGGTGATTTCGTGACCTTGCCGCCGCGCTCGTGCTCGATTACCTGGAACTGCGTGCCGTGCAAATGGAACGGGTGATCCATGTCGGCTTGGTTGACGATCTCCCAGAGTTCGGTCTGACCAGCCTTAGAGACAATGTCGATACGGCCCATGTCGAAGGCCTTGCCATTGATCAGGAACCCCATCTGCCTATCGGTGGCAGTCATGGTCATGGTTTCGGTCAACACGAGGCGCCGGCTGGCGGTGGGGTTCCCGAGCTGAGCGATCGGCCGCAGTCGCTCGGGAATCGGGGGCACGGGCCCGGCAAGATTGTCTGAAACATCGACTGTGAGCAGCGTCAGCCCGGCATCGGCTGGACGGCCTGGGCCCATCCAGCCGCGGTCGTAGTCTAAGGTGTATAGCGTAACGGGGCCTGACTTCTCGAAAGATACGACAAGTTCAAGACGCTCCGCCGGGCTGAGCAGGATCTCCCTTGCTGCCACCGGCGCCTCCAGCAGCCCGCCGTCGCTGCCGATGATGGTCATCGGCGCGCCATCGAAAGCGAGTTTCAGGTAGCGCGCATTGGTAGCATTATAAAGCCGAAAACGCCGTTTCGCGCCCATTGCTACCGAGAGCTTCGGGTTCTTCTGCCCATTGACCAGTACGTGGTCCCCGACGCGGCCGTTCATCAGGTCCGTCATAGTGTTTTCGGGCATAGAGCCGTCGGCGGCGAGCCTGAGGTCGGTGAACACGAGCACGGTGTCGCCATATTCGGCCGGCACGGGATCGGTTTTCGCCTTGACCACGAATGCGCCAGCCAAGCCGCGATAAACCTGCTCGGCTGTCTTGCCGTGCGGATGCGGATGGTACCAGTACGAACCGGCCGACCCTTCCGGCAGGTCGAAGACGTAGACGCGGTCCGCCCCCGCGGCCACAGGGTACATCGGATTGCCGTCCTGGTCGGCCGGTACCGGCATGCCATGCCAGTGGATTGTGCTTTGCTCGCCCTCGATCCTGTTGGCGAAGGCGATCTCGACCCGGTCGCCCTCATAGGCCTCGATCAGCGGCCCGGGGCTCATACCGTTATAGGCAAGGATCGGCGTGTCCAGTTCTTCGGCGAACCGCGCGACGGTGGGTTCCGCCGTCAGCTTTGCCTTGAAAAGGCCGGGCGTGCTGGCCTCGCTGGCAAGCAGTGGCAAATTGCGCAGCGCCTCGCCCTCGGGAAGGGCGACGGCGCCTTTCGCCATGGGGCCCATGTCGTGCCCGGCATGGCCACTCATATCCATTCCCGGCATGGAGTCCATGTTGGACATGTCCATCTTCGTTTGCGCCAGCGCCGTGGAACTGGCCAAAGTCGCCAAGCTTGCCACAAGAAATTCGCGTCGATGCATGTAATTATCTCCTAGGTCAAATTCCGCGTCTCGAGTACGCGCAGTGTTCAGAAGGCGTGGCGAGGCCGGACGCCGTCGACGGCGGGCTGCCGACGCTTGCGGGGCCTGGCTGGTCCAGCGTCGTGCCCGCTGGAAAGGTCTTCGATGATCGGACAATGCGGCCGATCATCCCCCTGACAATGCTCAGCCAAATGACGCAGCGTCTTGGACATATCGCGAAGCTCGCGCATCTTCCGCTCGAGTTCCGCGACATGCTCCAGGGCGATACGCTTGACATCGGCACTGGTGCGTGATCGGTCGCCCCAAAGGGCGAGCAGATTGGCCATCTGGTTTACCGAAAAGCCGAGATCCCGGGCGCGCCGAATGAAGCGTAGGGCATGAATGTCGCTGTCCGAATAGACGCGATAGCCGGCGTCGGTTCGGGCGACATTGGGCATCAGGTCAATTGACTCGTAGTAGCGGATCATCTTGGCCGAGACACCTGACGCGGCTGCGGCTTCACCAATGTTCATGACTCTCCTTTCTTTCAATCTCTGCGACGCCTGCAGCTGGACGCTTGGTAAATAGGTCTGCACATTTCTGTCACGCCGCTAAGGCTTTCCCGGAAGCTTGTTTGGCTTGTGATCCGTCGTGCAGCGGTGCGCGGAAGCGTCTGAGGCGCAATGCATTGCTCAAGACAAAGACGCTCGAAAGAGCCATTGCGCCAGCGGCGAGCATCGGAGACAGAAGCGTCCCGTAAGCTGGATAGAGCACGCCGGCGGCAACCGGGATCAGCGCAATGTTGTAGGCAAAGGCCCAGAACAGATTCTGACGAATGTTAACGATCGTTGCCTTAGAGAGCGCGATCGCATTCGCCACGCCGCGAAGATCACCCGACATCAAGACGACGTCGGCGCTTTCTATGGCGATGTCCGTACCCGTTCCGATTGCGATGCCGACATCCGCAGCGGCGAGTGCCGGTGCGTCATTGATGCCGTCGCCAACGAAGGCAACGCTGGCGCCATGCCGGCCGAGCCGCTTGATGGCGTCGACCTTGCCATCGGGCAGCACCTCGGCGACAATTTCGTCGATGCTGATATGCCGTCCGATCGCCTCCGCCGTGAGGCGGTTGTCGCCGGTCACCATGGCTACCCGAAGGCCAAGCGCGTGCAGCGCCTCGATCGCCTTTGGCGTCGACGCTTTGATCGGATCGGCAACCGCGATGATCGCGGCAAGCTTGCCGTCGATGGCGGCGTAGAGGGGGGTCTTGCCCTCGTCGGCAAGACGCGTTGATGCCGCGGCAAAAGCCGAGATGTCCAGGCCGAGCCGGGTCATCAATCGGTCCGCGCCGATCACGAGCTCGCGGCCTTCGATGGTTGCACTGACGCCGAAGCCAGGGATGGCGACGAAATCGTTGACATCGGCAAGCACGAGGCCGCGACGCTGGGCCGCTCGCACGACCGCCTCTGCGACCGGATGCTCAGAGCGAGCCTCGACGGAGCCGACAAGCCGCAGCACGTTCGCTTCATTGAATCCATCTGACACGATGAAATCCGTCAGGTCGGGTCGGCCCTCGGTGAGAGTGCCGGTCTTGTCGAGCGCGATGATCGTGGCGTCACGCAACGTCTGCAGTGCATCGCCTTTGCGGAAGAGCACACCCAATTCGGCAGCGCGTCCAGTGCCGACCATGATCGAGGTAGGCGTGGCGAGGCCCATTGCGCAGGGGCAGGCGATGATGAGCACCGCGACCGCGTTGACGAGCGCGAACGAGAGGGCAGGGTCCGGCCCGAAGAAGTGCCAGACCGCGAAGGTGAGCACGGCAGCCGCGATGACAGCTGGCACGAACCAGGCCGTGAGTTTGTTCACGAGCGCTTGAATCGGCAGCTTTGCGCCTTGGGCAGCTTCGACCATGCGAATGATCTGGGCAAGCAGTGTCGCCGCGCCGACCTTGGTGGCACGGAAGGAAAAGCTGCCGGTCTTGTTGATCGTGCCGCCCACGACTTCTGCGCCGATGCCTTTGGCGACAGGCAGCGGTTCGCCGGTCATCATGGACTCGTCGATGAAGGATGATCCTTCGACGATCTCGCCATCGACGGCTATCTTTTCGCCCGGTCGCACCACGACCATGTCACCCACCCGAACTTCGGTGACTGGCACTTCGACTATAATACCATCCCGGACGACGCGCGCCGTCTTGGGCTGCAGGCCCACGAGCTTCTTGATGGCCTCGCTGGTCCTGCCCTTAGCCTTGGCTTCCAGGGTACGGCCAAGCAGGATGAGCGTGACAATCACGGCCGCCGCTTCGTAGTAGACGTTCGCTGTGCCCGCCGGCAACACATTGGGCATGAAGGTCGCGACAAGCGAGTAAGCCCAGGCGGCACCGGAGCCGAGGGCGACAAGTGCGTTCATGTCTGGCGCGCCCCTGAGCAACGCCGGCACGCCTTTGCGGAAAAAGCGCAAGCCGGGACCGAACAGGACGATCGTGGTGAGGACGAATTGCAGGCGCCAGTTCCAGTCGCCAAGCGTCATCATTACCCAGTGATGGAACGCCGGCACGAGATGAGACCCCATTTCGAGAACGAAGACGGGCAGCGTCAGCAGGGCCGCCCAGGTCAGCGAACGGCTAAGCGTGTGGATTTCGGGGGCGCGTCCATCGCGCTCGCGGTCCTGTCCCGCATCCGACAAGATCTGCTGCGCCTTGTAGCCGGCCGCAGCCACCGCGCTTTCAAGGGTTGCGGCCTCCACAGAACCCGTCGCGACGCGGACGGTTGCGCGCTCCGTTGCAAGATTGACAGTGGCGTCAGTGACGCCAGCCACAGCCTTCAGCGCCTTCTCGATGCGACTAACACAAGAGGCACAAGTCATTCCCTCGATCGCAAATTCGAGCGTGTCTGTGCGTGTCTGGTAGCCGACGGCCGATACCGCTGCGATTACCGGAGCAAGGTCGGGCTTGCCGGCAAAGGTCACCTCGACACGTTCCGTCGCGAGATTGACCGATGACGAGACGACGCCGGGGGCTGAGGCGATCGCCATTTCGACACGCCTCACGCAGGAAGCGCAGGTCATGCCTTCAATGCCAAGCTGGATCACGAGATCAGTATCGGATCCGGCTGCTGCATCGCGAGTGATGGCGTTCATTATTCCGCAACTCCATTTTTGGTGGTTGCAGCAACACATAAAGGTTCCAGTGATGGGAAGGTCAAGAGCTAAAATTTTGCCTGGTATCGTCTAGGCGTCCACCGAGAAACCGCCCTTGACCTTACCATCATGGGAAGGCCCATATCTGTTCGCGAGATGCGAAAAGGAGAACTGCAATGCTGAAACTGAAAGTTCCAGACATGAGCTGCGGCCACTGCGCCAGCACGATCGAAAAGGCGGTAAAGAGCGTCGATCCTGCCGCCCGCGTGACGGTCGACCTCGGGTCAACCACTGTGGCTGTCGAGACCAAAGCGGACGAGACGGCGATTTGCGATGTCATCAAGGCTGCAGGCTACGACAACGAAAAAGCAGCTGCTTAAGCGAATCCGGCTAAGCCCGGCACGGATCATAAACGTGCCGGCCGCGTGCATTACACCATTTAAGCTGTGCCGCCCGATGCCATGAGGCGGAAATCAAGGGCGGAGACATGCTCATCCAACCGATAGACTATTTCCTCGTTACCTGGTTCGCATTGGCGGGAGCGTCGACGCTCTATGTCGGCTTCGACCAGTATCGCAACAATCCCGAGCCCGTAGTGATGAAATGGGGCTTCATCCTTGTGACGCTCTATATGGGCCCGCTCGGGCTGCTGCTTTATGTGCTCGCCGACAAGGAACCGCGCCCGGGCGAGCATGAGGCCTTCACAAAACCCCTTTGGAAGCAGGGCGTCGGCTCGACTATCCATTGCGTCGCCGGCGATGCCACGGGGATCATCCTTGCCGCGGTCGTCACCGCCACGCTTGGCCTGCCGATGTGGCTCGACCTGATCGTCGAATACCTCGCCGGCTTTGCCTTCGGCCTGTTCATCTTCCAGTCGCTGTTCATGAAATCGATGATGGGCGGCAGCTATTGGGAGAACGTGAACAAAAGCTTGCTGCCCGAATTCATCTCCATGAACTTCATGATGGCCGGTATGGCGCCGGTTATGAGCTTCCTGATGATGGGCCGCGACATGCGCGCCATGGAGCCGACCGAGCTGCTGTTCTGGGGGGTGATGTCGCTCGGCGTCATTGCCGGCTTCGCGCTAGCCTATCCCGCCAATGTCTGGCTGGTCGCGCGGGGCCTGAAGCACGGGCTGATGACCGAGCGCTCGGCAGACACCGGAAAGGACAACCGAGAGCCGGCTGCCGACGTACAGCACGCGCAGATGCGGACACAGCAGGCCAACGCCAGTGGCCATGCCCATCATGAGCACGGGCACGATATGGGTCCACACAAGGGCAGCGGAGGCCACCAGATGCGGTCGGACGCGACAACGCCGCAGATCGCGGCGCTCGGCGTGGTGTCGCTGATTGCGCTCGGCGTCGGCA
>NZ_RZSR01000215.1:0-7346 GCF_004023265.1 Mesorhizobium sp. M1A.F.Ca.IN.020.06.1.1 | reverse complement strand
AAGTAT
The DNA here is from genome assembly GCF_004023265.1 of Mesorhizobium sp. M1A.F.Ca.IN.020.06.1.1. Lineage (NCBI taxonomy): Bacteria > Pseudomonadati > Pseudomonadota > Alphaproteobacteria > Hyphomicrobiales > Phyllobacteriaceae > Mesorhizobium > Mesorhizobium sp. M1A.F.Ca.IN.020.06.1.1. The sequence goes on along the minus strand of NZ_RZSR01000215.1, from coordinate 7,340 downwards.
TGTCGGTGGTGTCGTGGGCAGCGGCGGCGGCGGCGGCCTTCTTCTTCTACAAGCCGGTCCTGCCCTACGTTCAGCCCTATGTCGACAACGACAAGATCGCCATGGCCGCGGCGGCCGGCATCGTCTTTGTCATCGCGCTGATCGTCGTCTCGGTGATCACCATGAAGATCGCCGACTGGATCATCGATTCGCGCATCGGCGCGCTCGATCGCACGCTCGGTTTCCTCTACGGCGCGGCGCGCGGCATCCTGGTCGTCGCGGTGGCGCTATTGTTCTTCAACTGGCTGGCCGGCGCCAAGGCGCCCGCCTGGGTTGCCAACGCCAAGTCGCGGACGCTGCTCGAGACGATCGGCGCCAAGCTCGAAAGCGTGCTGCCCGAGAACACGGAAGAGCTGGTCAACAAATACACGCGTAAGGGCACGCCCCAGGCCGGCGCGCCGGCGACCACCGACCAGCCCGCGGCCGAACCGCCGGCGACCGGCGACGACAGCGCGACGGCGCCCGACGACAGCGAAGGCGCAGCGCCGGCCGACAATGAGCCGGCTCCAGCCCCCGCCCCGGCTCCCGCCACCCCGGCGCCGGCAAACTGAGGCGCCGGCAAACTGAAACCAGGCCAGTTCCGGCACTGGCCTGGGGCATGTTATGGATGCGGCATCGCATGCGTTGCGTTCGATGAGCGATCGCCTTATATGGCGGTTTTAGCGGAGCTTGAGCCCCAGATGGCAGACTCAACGGCAGACGCAGGCAAAGTCCTTTCCGCCGAGGCCGATGACCATTTCCATGACGAATGCGGCGTGTTCGGCATTTTCGGCCGGCAGGACGCGGCAGCCATCGTCACACTCGGGCTTCACGCGCTCCAGCATCGCGGTCAGGAAGCCGCCGGCATCGTTTCCTATGACGGCACCCAGTTCCACGTCGAGCGTCATGTCGGGCTGATCGGCGACACCTTCACCAAACAGAACGTCATCGATCGCCTGCAGGGCAACCGCGCCATCGGCCACACCCGCTACGCCACCACCGGCGGCGCGGGCCTGCGCAACATCCAGCCCTTCTTCGCCGAGTTGGCCGAAGGCGGCCTTGCCGTCGCCCATAACGGCAACCTCACCAATGCGCTCACCGTCCAGCGCGCATTGCAGAAACAGGGCTCGATCTTCTCCTCCACCTCCGACACCGAGACGCTGCTGCATCTGGTCGCCACCAGCAAGGAGCGCGATTTGAACTCGCGTTTCATCGACGCCGTTCGTCAGGTCGAGGGCGCCTTCTCGCTGGTCGCGATGACGGCCAAGAAGATGATCGGCTGCCGCGATCCGCTCGGCATCCGTCCGCTGGTGCTCGGCGACCTCGACGGCGCCTGGATACTCGCTTCGGAAACCTGCGCCCTCGACATCATCGGCGCTCGTTTCGTGCGCGACATCAAGCCGGGCGAGATGGTGGTCATCACCTCCAAGGGCATCGAGAGCCTGTTCCCATTCGAGCCGCAGAAGACCCGCTTTTGCATCTTCGAATATGTCTATTTCGCGCGGCCGGATTCCTCGGTCGAGGGCCGCAACGTCTATGAGGTCCGCAAGCGCATCGGCGCGGAGCTGGCGCAGGAAAACCCGGTCGAGGCCGACATCGTCGTGCCGGTGCCGGATTCCGGCACGCCGGCCGCGATCGGCTTCAGCCAGGCCGCGGGCATTCCCTTCGAGCTTGGCATCATCCGCAACCACTATGTCGGCCGCACCTTCATCCAGCCGGGCGATTCCATCCGCCACATGGGCGTGAAGCTCAAGCACAACGCCAACCGCCGCATGATCGAGGGCAAGCGCGTGGTGCTGGTCGACGATTCCATCGTGCGCGGCACCACCAGCCAAAAGATCGTGCAGATGGTGCGAGACGCCGGCGCGAAGGAGGTGCATATGCGCATCGCATCGCCGCCGACCAGCGCATCGTGCTTCTACGGCGTCGACACGCCGGAGAAATCGAAGCTTCTGGCATCGCGCATGTCGGTCGAGGAGATGGCCGAGTTCATCCGCGTCGATTCGCTCGGGTTTTTGTCGATCGACGGGCTCTACCGCGCCGTCGGCGAGGCGCGCCGCGACAACGACCAGCCGCAATTCTGCGACGCCTGCTTCACCGGCCAGTATCCTACCCGCCTGCTCGACTTCGAAGGCCACGACAACGTGCGCACGCTGTCGCTGCTGGCGAGCGGCGGGTCGTAAGCCGGTCCACCCCACGGAATCCCTCACATGACCCTCGACCTTTCCGGCCGCGTCGCGGTCGTCACAGGCGCCTCGCGCGGCATCGGTTACTTCATCGCCAGGGAACTGGCTGCCGCCGGCGCGCATGTCGTCGCGGTCGCCCGCACCGTCGGCGGGCTGGAAGAGCTTGACGATGCGATCAAGGCCGACGGCCGCGGACAGGCCACGCTGGTGCCGCTCGACCTCGCCGACATGGCGGGCATCGACCGGCTGGGCGGCGCGATCCACGAGCGCTGGGGAAAGCTCGACATCCTGGTCGCCAATGCCGGTATACTCGGGGTGATCTCGCCGATCGGCCATGTCGAAGCAAAAACCTTCGATAAGGTAATGACCGTCAACGTCACCGCGACCTGGCGCCTGATCCGTTCGGTCGATCCGTTGCTTCGGCTCTCCGACGCCGGACGCGCGATCATCATGTCCTCCAACGCGGCGCACTCGGCGCGCGCCTTCTGGGCGCCCTACGCGGCTTCCAAGGCCGCGGTGGAGACGATGATGCGCTCCTGGGCGCATGAGACCGAGAGCCTGCCGCTTCGGGTCAACGCCGCCGATCCGGGCGCCACCCGCACCGCAATGCGCGCTCAGGCCATGCCGGGCGAGGATCCCGAGACGCTGCCGCATCCGTCCGAGATCGCCAAACGCATCGTGCCGCTGGCAAGCCCGGACTTGAAGGAAACCGGGCTGATCTTCCAGGCCAGGCACAACCGTTTCGTCGCCTATCGGCAACCGGAATAAACCTGCCTCAAGGCGGATGAAACAGGCCTCCCGCTACGTTCTTCGAATGTAGAACATTCGAAACCGGAGGACCGACATGCGCAGACTTCTTCTCGTTGCCGCCACCGCCATTACCGCCGCACTCGCCGCCACGGCAGGCGCGGCCCTGTCGCAAGACGCCAAGATGAGCTTCTTCGTCACCAGCGTCGGCTCCGGCAAGGGCGCCGATCTCGGCGGCCTCAAGGGTGCGGACGCGCATTGCGCCTCGCTGGCAGAAGCGGCCGGTGTCACCGGCAAGACCTGGCACGCCTATCTCTCCTCCAGCGCCGAGGATGCGCGCGACCGCATCGGCAAGGGTCCCTGGTTCAATGCCAAGGGCGAGAAGATCGCCGACGACGTCGCCTCGCTGCACAGCGACGCCAACGCCATCAGCAAGCAGACGGCGCTTACCGAGAAGGGCGAAGTCGTCAACGGCCGCGGCGACAAGCCCAACCGCCACGACGTGCTGACCGGCTCCAAGCCCGATGGCACCAAGATCGCCGACCAGACCTGCGGCGACTGGACGATGAGCGGCGCGGAAGGGGCAGCCATGACGGGCCATCACGACCGAGTCGGCCTCGACGAATCGGCCGCGGCGAAGTCGTGGAATTCCTCACATGCTTCGCGCGGCGGCTGCAGCCAGGAGGCGCTGAGAGGCACGGGCGGCGACGGCCTGTTCTACTGCTTCGCTGTCGAATAAGCGTCCGGCCAGCGGTCGTTCACGGGTCTGTGACCAGGGCGGGGGAGCGTATGCCGCCGCCCTGCTTTCGCCATTTGCTGGGAGTTGCTAGCATCGACCCGACTCCGACATCCAGCAAAGAGGAATTCCCATGGCTGCCACCCCCAGCGTAGCGTTGGTCTGGTATCTTGTGATCGCCGGCCCGCAGGGCGGCATGGCGGTGCTGCCCAGCACCTTCGACACCCGCGAACAGTGCACCAACGCGATTGCCGAATATCAGAAGCAACCGACGCCGCAGGGTTGGGCCGTGCAGTGCGTGCCGAGCGCCTCGCCTTTCACCGACGAAGGGGATGCGGAAGTGCCATCGGCACAGTAGCGCCAGCTGATCTCCCCCTCGTGAGCCCTTGTGAGGAGGAAGTGGCCGGGAAGCGGCCGGAAGGGGTCGTCGCGCGTGGCGCGCCGGCTCCTGTCGCCGAATGGGGTTCCGCCACCGCAAGCGCCTCCACCTTGCAGGCGATCAACTGACCGTCGAGCCTGCCTCTGGCCCCGAGTGTGATCAGCGCCTTGACCTGGTCGAGCCTCCTTCAGCGGTGCCTGCAGATGCGGTGGCGTCCATTTGCATCCCTTCCGCAGTTTTCGGTGCCTTGACAGCACGGAGATGCTGGCGGGACAGCGCGCCTCTGCCCCGCCGGGCATCGGACGACACCGTCGCCGATTTCCAAACTCGAAAGCGAGATACCCTGTCGGGTCGAGCGAAACTCGATCGTCCTTGGGCCGTTGCCAGACAGGAAGGAGATCCAGCATGGCCAAGGTGACCTCGCATCTGTGGTTCGAAAAGGACGCGCGGCAAGCGGTGGAATTCTATGTCGCCACCATTCCCAATTCAGCGATCGGCCGCACGACCGATGTGCCGGCGGACAATCCGAGCGGCCCCGCCGGCAGCGTCAAGATCATCGAATTCGTGCTCGACGACCAGAATTTCGTCGCGCTCGAAGCCGGTCCGCTCGATCCGTTCAACCATTCCTTCTCGATCCTCGTCGAGCTCGATAACCAGGCCGAGATCGACCGCATCTGGAACGCCTTTCTCGGCAATGGCGGCAAGCCCGAGCAATGCGGCTGGCTGAAGGACCGCTGGGGCCTGTCCTGGCAGATCGTGCCAAAAATCCTCGGCGACATGGCCGCACATCCCGACCGCGAACGCGCCAAACGCGCCACCGAGGCGATGCTGGGCATGGTGAAGATCGATGTCGCGGCGCTGGAGCGAGCGTTTGGGGGGTGAAGCTGCCAATTTCCCCCGCGACGGGAGAGATCGAAGTTCCAACGCAGCGCCAAGCCTATCCCCTTTGACTTCGGCCGCCCCGGCCATACCTTTGCGGGGGTCATTCCCGCGGAGGTCGCATGCGGTCCAAGTTGAAGCTCCTGCCCTTCATCCTCCTGGCGCTCACAGCCTTTGCGCAGCCAGTCGGCGCCGAAACACCTGAACGGCCGGCGCCGGCCGGCGGCGTGTTGTCGCTTTTGCCGCCGCCGCAGGTCACCGAGCATTCGATCACCCTTGGCGGGCGCAAGCTCGACTACCAGGCCAAGGCCGGCACGCTGTCGCTGCTTTCCGGCAAGGGCGAGGTCACGGCCGAGATCTTCTACGTCGCCTACACGCAGCAGTCGCCTGCCCCGGCCAAAGAGCGGCCGATCACCTTCGTCTTCAACGGCGGGCCGGGCGCGGCCTCCGCCTACCTGCATCTCGGCGCGATTGGCCCGCGCATCGTTGCGACCGCTGCCGACGGCCAATTCCTGCCGCCGCAACAAAGGCTCATCGACAATCCGGACAGTTGGCTCGACATGACCGATCTCGTCTTCGTCGATCCGGTCGGCACCGGCTACAGCCGCGAAGCGCCGGGCCAGGACACGAAAGGGTTCTGGGGCGTCGACCAGGACGCCAGCTCGGTCGGCGCTTTCATACGGCTCTATCTGGCGCAGAACGGCCGCACCGCTTCACCGCTCTTCCTCGCCGGCGAAAGCTATGGCGGCTTTCGCGCCGCGCTGCTCGCCAGGACGCTGCAGGAGGATGTCGGCTTGAGCCCCTCCGGCATCGTGCTGATCTCGCCGGCGCTGGAGTTCATGCTGGTGCGGCCGGACCAATTCGATCAATTGCACTGGGCGCTCGAACTGCCTTCGCTGGCGGCGGTGCGGCTTCGCGCCGACGGCGTCAGCGGCGAGGCGCTGCGCGACAGGCTGGCCGAGGTCGAACGCTATGCGCTTGGCGACTATCTGACGGCTCTCGCCAGCGGGCTGGAGCAAGGCGGCAAGCTCGCCAGCGGGCGCGTGGCGGAAATCACCGGCCTGCCGCTCGATCTCGTCGAGCGCAATTTCGCCCGTGTCCCTACCGGCCTGTTCACCCGCGAGTTCCAGCGCGCCAAGGGCAAGGTGCTCAGCCCTTACGATGCCACGATCAGCACCGCCGATATCTCGCCGGGCAGCGCCCGCATAGAAGGCCCGGACCCGGTGCTTGACCGCAGTGTGCCGGTGCTGACCTCGGCCTTTGTCGCTTACGCCCGTAACGAACTGAATTATCGCACGGATGTCAGCTACCGGCTGCTCAACGGCGAGATCAGTCGCAATTGGGAGTACGGCACCTCGGGGCAAGGCTATGCCGGGGCGATGAACGACCTGCAGCGGGCGCGTTCGCTCAACCCCTCGCTCGGCGTGGTCATCGTCAACGGCTATACCGACCTGGTGACGCCCTATCTCGCTTCGCGCTATCTGGTGAACCAGCTTCCCTCGCTCGCCGACGCCAAACCGATCCGGCTCGATGTCGTGGAGGGCGGCCACATGATGTACCTCAGGCCCGACGGAAGGCGCGCGCTGAAGGAGGCAGCCTCCGAGCTCTACCAGGCGACGCAGTAAGCGCTTCTCGATCGGCCACGAGGGCTCTGCCCCAACGCAAGCGCCGCGCTGGAACAGCGCGGTAGAAGCTTTCGCCCGTATAGCTGGCAGAAGTGGATCCGATAGGGCGGAGCCGCCTCCACGCTGGCAAATCGATACCGCATGGCCGATGTCGTCGTCCTCGAAAGCCGCGAAAGGGTGCTGGCCGGCATCCTGTTCACCGCGGCCGCCTATTTCCTGTTTTCGGCGCAGGACGCCTCGATCAAGCTGTTGGTGGCCGGCATGACAGTGTGGCAGATCATGTTCTTCCGCTCGGTCACCGTCCTTGCCGCCTGCGGCGCGATCGGCGGACGGACGCTGTTCGCCGACACGGTAAGCTCGCCCATCGTGCGGCCGATGCTGGTGCGCAGCGCGTTCACGCTCGCGGCCTGGCTCTGCTACTACAACGCGGCACGCTCGCTGCAGCTCGCCGAGCTCACCACCATCTACTACGCCGCGCCGATCATCGTCACCGTGCTTTCAGTGGTGATGCTGGGCGAGACCGTGCCGCTCTTGCGCTGGGCGGCGGTGTTCGTCGGATTCGTTGGCGTCTTCATCGCCTGCGACCCGGCGCGTCTCGGCTTCTCCGTGCCGGTGCTGCTTGTGCTGGCGGCAGCGCTTTTGTGGGGCATCGCCGTGGTGCTCTTGCGCAAGACCGCGATGCAGGAGCGCACGACGATCCAGCTGGTGCTCAACAATTTCTACTTCCTGCTTTTTTCGGCAGTGCCGGCGCTGATCTGGTGGCGCATGCC
>NZ_RZSR01000214.1:0-7362 GCF_004023265.1 Mesorhizobium sp. M1A.F.Ca.IN.020.06.1.1 | reverse complement strand
CCTTCTATGTCACCGACCTTACCGGCCAGAAGATCGACAGCCCGACGCGCACGGCCACGATCCACAAGCGGCTGATCGACACACTCGAAGGCAACGCGCCCGAACGCAACGGCAAGGCCAAGGCGGCGGCCGCCGAGTGATCATCACCATCCATTTGACGCAATTCCGCAGGCAGTCATCCTCCGCATGAGCCTTGTCAAAAAATTCGCCACCGTCGCCTCCGGCACGCTGATGAGCCGCGCGCTGGGTTTCGGCCGCGAGATGCTGATGGCGGCGGCCCTCGGCACCGGACCGGTCGCCGACGCCTTCAACGCCGCCTTCCAGTTTCCCAACACCTTCCGCCGGCTGTTCGCCGAAGGCGCCTTCAACGCCGCCTTCGTGCCGCTGTTCGCCAAGGAGATCGAAACGCACGGCACCGACGGCGCAAAGCGCTTCTCGGAGGAAGTGTTCGGCGTGCTGTTCTCGGCGCTTCTGGCGCTCACCATCGCCATGGAACTGGCGATGCCGCTGATCGTCCGCTATCTGGTGGCGCCGGGCTTTGCCGACATTCCGGGCAAGTTCGAGACGACCGTCCGGCTGGCGACGATCATGTTTCCCTATCTGATCTGCATGTCGCTCGGCGCCATGATGGCCGGCATGCTGAACTCGCTGCGCCGCTATTTCGCCGCGGCCATCGCCCCCGCTTTCCTCAACATCATCCTGATCAGCGTGCTCGCCTATGCCTGGTATCATGGGCTCGACGCGCATGATGTCGGCTTCGGCCTATCCTGGGGCGTGCTGGCGGCGGGCATCGTGCAGCTCGCCATCGTCTGGGTAGCGGTGCGCCATGCCGGCATCTCGATCGGCTTCCGCCGACCCAAGATGACGCCGAACGTCAAGCGGCTCCTGATCCTGGCGCTGCCGGCCGCTATTACCGGCGGCATCACCCAAATCAACCAGCTGATCGGCACGGCGATTGCCTCCGGGCAGAACAGCGCCGTGTCATCGCTCGCCTATGCCGATCGCATCTACCAGCTGCCGCTCGGCGTCGTCGGCGTTGCGGTGGCGATCGTGCTGCTGCCGGAGCTGTCGCGTGCTTTGAAATCGGGCAATCTAATCGAGGCGGCCAATCTGCAGAACCGCTCGGTCGAGTTCACGCTGTTCATGACCTTGCCGGCGGCCGCGGCGCTTTGGGTGATGTCGGAGCCGATCGTGCGGCTGGTCTATGAGCGCGGCGCCTTCGCCGCCAACCATTCGACGCCGATCGTCGCCTCGATCCTGGCGATCTTCGGCCTCGGCCTGCCGGCCTTCGTGCTGATCAAGGCCTTCACGCCCGGCTATTTCGCGCGCGAGGACACGCGCACGCCGATGATCTTCGCCGCCATCTCCGTCGGCGTGAACGTCGCCACCGCGCTGAGCTTGTTTCCTTCGATGGGCGCGCCGGGCATCGCCGTCGCCTCGGCCGTCGCCGGCTGGGTCAACGCGGCTTTGCTGCTCGGCATGTTGATAAAGCGCGGCCACTGGGGTCGTGACATACCGCTCTTGAAGCGCATTCCCCGGCTGGTGCTGTCGGCTGTTGTGATGGCGGTCGCGCTCTATTTCGCCGAGCACTATTTCGCCGCGCGGCTCGGGCCCGGCTCGCCGCTGGTGGTGAAGGCGACGACCCTGTTCGCGCTCGTCGGCGGAGGGGCTGCGCTCTACTTCATCACCGCCTTCGGCACCGGCGGCGCCGATTTCGGCATGATCCGTCGGAACGTGAAGCGCGGCACGGGGAAATCTGCGCCGCGGAAATCGAACACCGGCTTGGACGAATAACTCGAGCTGGCTTTCAGCAACAGCGGTCTTGATCCCGCATTCGCCTTCGTCCATAAGCCCGCCGTCGCAAGACTTTCGCCGCGCGCGGTTTCCAGCCGCATGATTGGCTCCAAAAAGTCTGCAACTTTTTGGAACATGCGTATACGGCCCTCCACAAGCCATGAGGAAATCATGTCCGCCTTCAAGCCCCTCGTCTTCTCGGGCGTCCAGCCGACCGGCAATTTGCATCTGGGCAACTATCTCGGTGCCATCAAGAAATTCGTCGCCCTCCAGGAACAATCCGACTGCATCTATTGCGTCGTCGACCTGCATTCGCTGACGGCGCAGCTCGTGCACCAGGACCTTGGCGACCAGACGCGCTCGATCACCGCAGCCTTCCTGGCATCGGGCATCGACCCCAAGAAGCACATCGTCTTCAATCAGTCGCGGGTCATCCAGCACGCCGAGTTGGCCTGGATCTTCAACTGCGTGGCGCGCATCGGCTGGATGTACCGGATGACGCAGTTCAAGGACAAAGCCGGCAAGGACCGCGAGAACGCCTCGCTCGGCCTGCTCGCCTATCCGAGCCTGATGGCCGCCGACATCCTGCTCTACCGCGCCACCCATGTGCCGGTGGGCGAGGACCAGAAGCAGCATCTGGAATTGACCCGCGACATCGCGCAAAAATTCAACAACGACTTCTCGGAGAAGATCGCGGCGCTTGGCGTCGGCGTCGAGATGCAGTTCGGCGAAGAGACGGTCAATGGCTACTTCCCGATCACCGAACCGGTGATCGGCGGTCCTGCGGCGCGCATCATGAGCCTGCGCGACGGCTCGAAGAAGATGTCGAAGTCGGACCCGTCGGACCTGTCGCGCATCAACCTCACCGACGATGCCGACACAATCTCGAAGAAGATCCGCAAGGCCAAGACCGATCCGGAGGCCTTGCCGAGTGAAGTCGGCGGGCTGGAAAGCCGGCCGGAAGCCGAAAACCTGGTCGGCATCTATGCCGGCCTCGCCGAAATTTCCAAAGCCGACGTGCTGAAGGAATATGGCGGCCAGCAGTTTTCCGTGTTCAAGCCGGCGCTGGCCGACCTTGCAGTCGAAAAGCTCGCGCCGATCGCCTCGGAGATGCGCCGCATCGAGGGCGACCGCGCCTATGTCGACGCCGTGCTCAAGGACGGCGGCGAGCGCGCCCGCGCGATCGCCGAAGGCACGATGAAGACGGTGCGCGACATCATCGGCCTGTTGCAGGACTGATCGGTCCTCGCTGGTTGACTGGGATCGCCATACCGGCCGGCGGCTTGCCGCCGGTCCCTGGCGGTGGCAGATTGCGGCCGAATTGATACCTAGCGGACAGACATGGTTTCCAAACGCCTCAGCCGTGAAGCCGGACATCGCCGCAAATTCCTGGCGATCATCGACGATACGCCGGAATGCGAGCGCGCGGTCGCCTACGCATCGACGCGCGCACAGAGCACCAGCGGCGTGCTGGTCCTGCTCTATGTGATCGAGCCGGACGATTTCCAGCATTGGCTGGGGGTTGAGAAGATCATGCGCGAGGAAGCCAACGCGACCGCGCGCGCGGCGCTCGACACCTATGCCAGCAAGGTGCGCCAGAAGGTCGGCATCGAGCCGGAACTGGTGGTGCGCGAAGGCAAGCCGACCGAGGAAATCCACAAGCTCATCGAGGAAGACCAGGATATCGCCATCCTGGTGCTGGCGGCCGGCGCCGGCAAGGAAGGTCCGGGGCCACTGGTGAGTGCGGTGGCCGGCCGGGGCGCCGCCTTCCCCATCCCGGTTACCGTGGTGCCGCAGAACCTCTCCGACGAGGAAATCGAGAGCCTGGCCTGAATTGGGAAGGCCCCTCCTGCCCGATTGGAACGTCGCCGATCCGCAGATACACATCGATGTTATCAACCAGCCCATAGCCCTTGGCCCGTGTCGGCGGCGCGCCATTTGGAATGGTCACGGAAACGCCATTCCAAAGGAGCGCCGGTGGACGAATCAACCCGGAAAGCAGGGCGTAGCGGCACGTCAAAGCCGCGAAACGCTGGGACTGGATCACCGGTGCAGCCGCGCTCGCAGGCAGCGCGATCACAGCAAAAAGCCCGGCAGACGCCTGATGCGCAGCAGGAGCGCAGGCACCGCGTGCTCGCCAAGGGGCACCCGGCCATGGTGGACAGCATCGCCGGCGCGATTACGGTCAAGAATCTCGATCTCTACTATATCCTCGCTCCCGACGCCCAGATACCGGTGAAAGGCGAGCACGGCTTCGGGCTCTATTTCCACGACTGCCGTTTCCTCGGCGGCTATGAGATGACGCTGGGCGGTTTGCCGCCGATCGTGTTGGCCTCGACCGCGCAAAGAGGTTACGCCGCGCTTTTCGAACTGGCCAATCCCGACCTGCATTGCGATGGGGGGCGACTGATCCCCAAGGACGAGCTCGGCATCCGCTGGGAGCGCATTCTCGATGCGGAGCAAACATGTGTGCGAGAGGTTCTGACCATCCAGAATTTCGGCAACGAGCCGCATGGCTTTCCGCTGGCCCTGCACTTCGGCGCCGGCTTCGAGGACATTTTCAATGTGCGCGGACTGGTGCCGAAGAACCTCGGCAGGTGCGAGCGGCCTGCCTGGCGCGACGGCAGCCTCCACTTTGTCTATCACGGCGCCGACCACGTTCGCAGAACGGCAACAATCGGTTTCTTGCCGGCACCCGATGCCATGCACAGAACCGCGGCCGAGTTCCAGTTCGATGTTTCGCCAGGAGAAAGGCGCACCATCGCCATCACCATAGAATTGAGGGAACTGTCGGAAGAGCCGGAGGCCGAGCAAATGAGCCAGCACCCGGCGTTTGCTCTCGAGGGCTTTGCCGGGACGGTTCAGGCGGATACTGAAAAATGGCTGGAGCAACACACGAAGTTCGACAGCGACAGCCTGCTGCTCAACAGCATCATGGACCGTTCGCTGCGCGATCTCGCGGTGCTCAGGTCGGATCTTGGCAACAGGGAGTATTTCGCAGCCGGCGTGCCGTGGTACGTCGCGCTGTTTGGACGCGACAGCCTGATCGTCGCGCTCGAGATGCTCGCCTTCCAGCCGGAGATCGCCGCCCAGACGCTGCGCCTTCTAGCCGGCTATCAGGGACGTCGAACGGATCGATGGCGAGAGGAGCAGCCCGGCAAGATACTGCATGAGCTGCGCGTCGGCGAGCTCGCTCGCGCGGGCAATGTCCCACATGCCAGATTCTACTGCACGGTCGACGCGACCCCGCTCTTCCTGCTGCTTCTCGGCCGCTATGCCGCGTGGACAGGCGACGTGGGGCTCTTCCGCGAACTGCGGGAGCCGGTGGAAAAGGCCTTGGGCTGGATCGCCAAGGCCGGAGACGGGCATGGCGAAGGCTATGTCAAATACCGGACCATCTCGGAAAGCGGTCTCGTCAACCAGGGGTGGAAGGATTCGGCCGACGCGATCGTCAGGACCGACGGCAGCATCGCCAGGCCGCCGATCGCGCTGGTCGAGGTGCAGGGCTATGTGTTTGCGGCCAAGCATGCCATCGCCGATCTCTACGAACGCATTGGCGAGCGCAACAGCGCCAGGCAGGTTCGCGGCGAGGCCGAAAAGCTTCGGACACGGTTCAACCGCGACTTCTGGTGCGAGGACCTGGACACTTTCGCGCTGGCGCTCGAGGCGCGCGGCCGCCCGGTCGCGGTCGTTTCCTCCAACCCGGGCCATGCGCTGTGGAGCGGTATCGCGGATCGGGGCAAGGGCCGCCGAACCGTGCGGCGGCTGATGCAGGACGACATGTTCAACGGCTGGGGCGTGCGCACGCTCTCGAGCGCGGAGCGGCGCTACAATCCCGTCGGATATCATCTCGGCACCGTCTGGCCGCATGACAATGCGCTGCTGGCGGCCGGCTGCCGGCGGTATGGCGAGGACGGCGCGGCGCTGAGGACCTTCACCGCCATTGTCGAAGCGGCGATGCACTTCCGCCATCACCGGCTGCCGGAGGCGATGGCGGGCTTTCAGCGCAACGATTTCCAGGTGCCGGTGCACTATCCCGTGGCCTGCCACCCGCAGGCATGGGCAGCGGGCGCGGTGCCGTTCCTGGTGACCACCTGCCTCGGCCTGGAGCCCGACGCCTTCGCAAACAGGCTGCGGATCGTGCGGCCGCGACTGCCCGATTTCGTCAGCCGCATCGAGCTTCGCGGGCTGCGGGTCGGCGAGGCAAGCGCCGACCTCGAATTCATGCGCACGGCGGACGGCGCCGAGGTGAACATCCAGAAGACGAGTGGACAACTCAGCGTGGAAGTCGGAGGATAGGCTTGCCGTGGCGAAGCGCTCCGCCGGGGCAAAAACATTCCGCCAGCCAGCCGTTCGGGCGACGCGTTTCGCTTGAATGTCCAGCCGATAGAGCCTATTTAGAACTATTCCAAACTATCGGCCCGGAAGGGCCTGGAGATATCCATGTTCATCCAGACCGAATCGACGCCGAACCCGGCGACGCTGAAATTCCTGCCCGGCAAGGAAGTGCTGCGCGACGGCACCGCCGACTTCCGCGACGCCGAAGGCGCCGCGCAGGCTTCGCCGCTGGCCGGCCGGCTGTTCGAGATCCCCGGCGTCACCGGCGTCTTCTTCGGCTACGACTTCATCACCGTGACCAAGGACGGTCCCGACTGGCAGCACCTGAAGCCGGCGATCCTCGGCGCCATCATGGAGCATTTCATGTCCGGCGCGCCGGTCATGGCTTCGGCGGCCCCGGCCAACGATGCCGGCCAGGCCGGCGAGTTCTACGACAAGGCGGATGAGGAGCTGGTGCTGACCATCAAGGAGCTGCTCGACACCCGGGTGCGCCCGGCGGTCGCGCAGGATGGTGGCGACATCACCTTCCGCGGCTTCGAGAACGGCACCGTGTTCCTGCACATGAAGGGTGCCTGTGCCGGTTGCCCGTCATCGACGGCGACGCTGAAGCACGGCATTCAGAACCTGCTTCGGCATTTTGTTCCGGAAGTGCAGCAGGTCGAGCAGGTCGCCTGATAATTCTGCTCCGCCGGCCGCCTGTTGCGGTTTCTGAGCTTCTCGGCGGAGTGAATTTTCTCCAACCGCAAAAACAAAAAACCGGGCCCCAACAGCCCGGTTTTCTGTCTTTGGACGTCTTGTTGTTGCCTAGACGGTCCGCGCACGCAAGCTTTTGTCCGCGGCCATCGTGATCACATCACGATGACCTTGGCGCCGACCGAAGTGCGGTCGTAGAGATCGATAATGTCCTGGTTCATCAGGCGGATGCAGCCCGACGACATCGCCTTGCCGATGGAGAACCACTCCGGGCTGCCATGCAGGCGGTAGCCCATGTCGCCGCCCTTGTTGAACAGATACATGGCGCGCGCGCCGAGCGGGTTCTTCAGGCCCGGCTCCATGCCGCCCGCGAATTTGGCGAGTTCGGGCTGGCGCTTGATCATCGGCGCCGGCGGCGTCCAGGTCGGCCATTCGCGCTTCAGCGCGATATGGGCGGTGCCGTGCCACTCGAAGCCCTCGCGGCCGACCCCGATGCCGTAGCGCATGGCCATGCCGTCACCCTCGACGAAGTAGAGG
>NZ_RZSR01000213.1:0-7363 GCF_004023265.1 Mesorhizobium sp. M1A.F.Ca.IN.020.06.1.1 | reverse complement strand
GGTCGAGGCGATCCTGCTGCCATTCCTGGCGCTCAGCCTGGCGGCGGTCGGCCTCAATTTGCTGACCGGCTATTGCGGCCAGCTCTCGCTTGGCTCTTCCGCCTTCATGGCGGTGGGCGCGTTCGGCGCCTACAATTTCAACCTCAGGGTCGAAGGCCTGCCGCTGGCGGTGACCATGATCCTGGCCGGAATTTCCGCCGCCGGCTTCGGCGTCGTGTTCGGCCTGCCCAGTCTCAGGCTGCGCGGCTTCTACCTCGCCGTCTCGACGCTCGCCGCCCAGTTCTTCGTGCAATGGGCGCTGACCAAGTTCGGCTGGTTCTCCAACGACAACCCGTCCGGGGTGATCTCGGCGCCGCACCTGGCCGTCGCCGGTCTTTCGCTCGACAGCGCGACCGGCCGCTATTTGCTTTCGGTCACCACGGTCATGGTGCTGACGGCCCTCGTCTGGCGCTTGGTCAACAGCGCGACCGGTCGCAACTTCATCGCCGTGCGGGACAACGAAACCGCCGCACGCGTCATCGGTGTGCCGGTGCTGCGAACCAAGCTTCTGGCGTTCGCCATCTCGTCGTTCATCATCGGTATCGCCGGCGTGCTGTGGGCCTTCACCTATCTGCGCACCGTCGAGCCGGCAGGCTTCAATCTCGACCGCTCATTCCAGATCCTGTTCATCATCATCATCGGCGGGCTGGCCTCGATCCGTGGCGCGTTTTGGGTGCGGCGTTCATCGTTGTCCTCCCGCTCTTTCTGTCCCGGCTCGGCGCATTCCTGTTCGGCGGCCTGTTCGATTCGGGCGTTCTCGACATGAGCCAGCGCATCGTGCTCGGCGCCATTATCATCATCTTCCTCATCGCGGAACCGAGCGGGCTGTCGGCCCTCTTCGACCGCCTCAAACGACGGATCGGCTCAAGGTCCAGCTGATTGCCGCTCAACTTCCTCCTCCGCTCGGACCAACCCATCAGGAGACGTAAGCAATGACCTTCTTCAGTCACCTAAGAAAAGCGGCGATCGCCACGGCCTTCGTGCTCGGCGCGACGGCGGTTCACGCCGAAGAACAATACTTTCCCCTGCAGAGCTACCGTGTCGGTCCGTATGCGGCCGGCGGAACCGGCTTTTTCGGTGGCTTCATCGACTATCTCAACCTGATCAACATCCGCGACGGCGGCGTCAATGGCGCCAAGCTGGCCTGGAGCGAAGGCGAGACGCAATATGAGGTCGAGAAGGGCGTCGAGGTGTATGAACGGTTGAAGAGCAATCCCGGCATCGCTGCCTGGAATCCACTCTCGGTCGGCATCGCCTATGCCATGATCGATCGCATCACCGACGACAAGGTGCCGCTGATCACCATCAACCACGGCCGCACAGACACGACCGACGGGCGGGTGTTCCCTTACGTCTTCCCGCTGCTGCTCAATCCTTACAGCGAGACCTCCGGCATCGTGAACTACATCGCGTCCAAGGAAGGAGGCCTCGACAAGCTCAAGGGCAAGAACATCGTCGTGCTCTATCACGGCTCGCCCTATGGGAAGGAGACGATCCCGATCTATGAGCTGCTGTCGCAGAAATACGGCTTCGAGCTGTCGCAGATCGAGGTGCCGCATCCCGGCAACGAGCAGCAGGCGCAGTGGCTGACCATCCGGCGCGAGCATCCTGACTATGTCGTGCTGCGCGGCTGGGGCGTGATGAACCCCGTCGCCTTGAAGACCGCGCAGAAGACAGGCTTCCCGGCCGATCACATCATAGGCAATGTCTGGTCGAATTCCGAAGAGGATGTCATCCCCGCCGGCGATGCCGCCAAGGGCTATACGGCCATCACCACCCAGGCCTCGGGTGAGCGGTATCCGGTGGTCCAGGAGATCGTCAAAACGGTCTACGGCGACGGCAAAGGCAATCTCGAGGACAAAAGCCGCATCGGCTCGGTCTACCACAATCTCGGCATCGTCAATGGCATCCTCAATGTCGAGGCGGTCCGCATCGCACAGGCCAAGTTCGGCAACCGCACGCTGACCGGCGACGAAGTGCGTTGGGGCTTCGAGCATCTCAAGCTCGATCCGGCGCGCGTCGAGGCACTCGGCGCCAAGGACCTGTTCCACTCGATCAACGTCTCCTGGGACAATCACGAGGGTGACGGCTACGTGACCTTCCAGCAATGGGACGGCAAGAAGTGGAATGTCGTCTCCGACTGGATCGCTCCCGACTGGAAGCTGCTGCGTCCGATCATCGAGAAGTCGTCCGAGGCGTATGCCAAGGAAAAGGGCATCAAGATCCGCACGGCCGAGGACGCCGACGCGGTGGTCAGCAACTGAATTTGGTATGGTGCGGCCGACAAATCTGGCCGGCCGCGCCATCCACCTTCCCGAGCGGAGTCATCGATGTCCATCCCGGAATACCCGATACTGTCAGTTAGCAGCGTGGAGGCTGTCTACAACGGCGCCATCGCCGCCCTACACGGCGTCGACTTGTTGGTTGGCAGGGGCGAGATCGTCGCGCTGCTCGGCTCCAACGGTGCCGGCAAGACGACACTGCTGCGCGCCGTATCCAATCTCCTCCCGGCCGAGCGCGGCGCCATTACCGCCGGTCGGATCACCTTCGGTGGCGAGGATGTTTCAAGGGCAAGCCCCTCGCACCTAGTCCGCAGCGGCCTTGTCCAAGTCCTCGAGGGCCGGCATTGCTTCCGCTCGCTGACGGTCGAAGAGAACCTCTTCACCGGCGCGCTCGGACGCTCGTCCTCTCGCACGGGCGTCAAGGCGGACCTGGATCGTGTCTATTCACTTTTCCCAAGGCTCGCCGAGAAGCGGCGAACCCGGTCCGGCCTCACTTCCGGGGGCGAGCAGCAGATGACGGCTATCGGCCGGGGTCTGATGTCGCGGCCGAAACTCTTTGTTCTGGACGAGCCGTCGATGGGGCTGGCACCGCTGATCGTCGACGAGATCTTCAGCGCCCTGAAACGGCTCAACCGCGACGAAGGCCTTTCGATCCTCGTTGCCGAACAGAATTCGGCGGTCGCGCTGAAATACGCCGACCGCGCCACCGTGCTCGAGAACGGCGTCAGCGTGCTGGAAGGATCGGCTGCCGACTTGCGCCAGCGCACCGATATCAAAACCTACTACCTCGGCGGCGCGCCGCTTCCACCGCAACATTTTCCCAAGGAGACAGCAGCATGACCATCCAATCCAGGCAGGCGTCGGATAGCCGCAGTGCCGTCCCGCCGGTCGAACGACCCTCTGCCAAGGCGCATGTGATCAAGGCCGATGCCGAGGCAATCGCTGTCGCCGAAAAACTCGCCGCCGAATTCGCCAGGGATGCCTCCAAGCGGGATCGTGAACGCATCTGGCCGAAGGAAGAGCTCGATGCGTTTTCGCAGAGCGGCCTGTGGTCGATCAACGTGCCGAAAGCCTATGGCGGGCCGGAGCTCTCCTATGTGACCCTGTCGAAGGTGATCACCATCATCTCGGCGGCCGATCCGTCGCTCGGCCAGATTCCGCAGAACCATCTTGGCGTCGTCGCCGCTATCCGCACCGTCTCCGACGAGGCGCAGAAGAAGCTGCTTTTCGCTGAGGTGCTGTCCGGCACGCGCTTCGGCAACGCGTTCTCCGAGTTCGGCTCCAAGCGCGCGGCCGACTTCGAGACAAAGTTCGTCGACGCCGGCGACCATGTCGTGGTCAACGGCCAGAAATTCTATTCGAGCGGTGCTCTGCTTGCCCATCTGGTTCCGATCGTGGCGCTCGATGACGAGGGGCGCGCCTGGTATGCCATCGCCGATCGCGGCGCGCCCGGACTGACGGTGATCGACGACTGGTCGAGCTTCGGACAGAAGACGACTTTGTCCGGCACGGTCCTGCTCGACAATGTCAAGGTGCCCAAAACGCATCTTGTCCCCGGCTACAAGGGCTATGACAGGCCGACGGCCGACGGCGCCATCTTCCAGATCATCCAGGCCGCGGTCGATCTCGGCATCGCCAAGGCGGCGATCGACGAGACTGTCGGCTTCGTGCGCACCAAGTCGCGCGCCTGGATCGACAGCGGCGTCGATCATGCCTGGCAGGATCCTTATACGATCCAGGCGATTGGCGACCTTCGCCTGCGGGCCAACGCGGCAGAGGCGGTTCTGGAAAGGGCCGGGCTTGCGGTAGATCGCGCCGTGGCCGACCCGAACGAGAAGACCGTCGCGGAAGCGCAGATCGCGGTTGCCGAATCCAAGATCCTCACGACAGAGATCGCCATCATTGCCACGAACAAGCTGTTCGAGCTCGCCGGCACACGCTCGACGCTGGCCGAGCACAATCTCGACCGGCACTGGCGCAACGCCCGCACCCACACGCTGCACGATCCGGTGCGCTGGAAATACGCGATCCTCGGCAACTACTACCTCAACGACGTAAATCCGCCGCTCCATGCCTGGAGCTGAGCGAAGCGCCTCCAAATCACAGAGGACCATTCATGAGCATTGCCACTCCCGACAGGATCAAGGTCCTGTGGTTTCTGCCGACTCATGGCGACAGCCGCTATCTCGGCACCTCAGAGGGGGGGCAGGGCGGTCGACTTGCCCTATCTCACCCAAGTCGCGAAAGCCGCCGATGCCATCGGCTACTATGGCGCGCTGCTGCCGACAGGACGCAGTTGCGAAGATAGCTGGGTCGTGGCGTCGGCGCTGGCACCGCTGACGCAGCGGCTTCGCTTCCTTGTCGCCGTCCGGCCGGGCCTGCAATCGCCGACGCTAGCCGCGCGCAGACCTCGACGCTCGACCGCATTTCCAGCGGACGGCTGCTCATCAACGTCGTCACCGGCGGGGATCCGGTCGAGAACAAGGGCGACGGCATCTTCCTCAGCCATGACGAGCGCTATGAGGTGACGCGGGAATTCCTCGACATCTACAAGGCGGTGCTTCGCGGCGAGACCGTAGCGTTCGCAGGCAAGCACTTCCGTATCGAGGACGGTCGCCTACTGTTTCCGCCCGTGCAGACGCCACATCCGCCGCTCTATTTCGGCGGCTCGTCCGATGCCGCTACCGCGGTCGCCGCCGAACAGATCGACAAATATTTGACCTGGGGCGAACCGCCGGCGGACGTCGCGGCAAAGATTGCCTATGTGCGCGGTCTTGCCGAGAAAGCCGGGCGCCAGGTGACCTTCGGCATCCGGCTGCATGTCATCGTCCGCGAGACCAATTATGAGGCCTGGGCCGATGCCGACCGCCTGATCAGCCGCCTGGACGACAACACGATAACCGAGGCGCAGAAGGTTTTCGCGCGCATGGATTCCGTCGGCCAGTCGCGCATGAGCCGGCTTCATGGCGGCCGCCGCGACAAGCTCGAAATCAGTCCGAACCTGTGGGCTGGCGTTGGCCTGGTGCGCGGCGGCGCCGGCACCGCCCTGGTCGGCGATGCGGCGACAGTTGCGGAACGGATCGACGAATACCGGCGCATTGGCATCGATAGCTTTATCCTGTCCGGCTATCCGCATCTGGAGGAGGCCTATCGGTTTGGCGAACTGGTGTTGCCGTTGTTGCCGCTCGATCATGAAATCTCGACGCGCCCGACGGCAGTGAACATGGGACCGTTCGGCGAAACGGTGGCCGGCGACCATCGGCCTTCGGCACTGCGCGCGAGTCAGTCTTGAGCGCCAGAGACTTGGGCAGGGGACCGGTCGTAGCCATCATCGGTGGCGGCTTTTCCGGTGCGGCGACCGCGTTTCATCTTGCGCGGCTGCTGCCCGCCGGTGCTGCCGATATCGTGGTCGTCGAGCCCAGAGAGGGGCTCGGCTATGGTCTGGCCTACTCGACGGCCGATCCTTCACACCGCATCAATGTGCCGGCGTCGAGAATGACGCTGATCTCCGGCCAGGACAGCCACTTTGCCGATTGGCTGGAGCAGACCGGCGCGATTCTCGACGATGCCGAGGCTATTGCCGCAAATGGAGCACTCTACCCACAACGACGCGTTTTCGGGCGCTACGTGGAATCTTATCTCCAACCCTTTCTGTTCGGCAAAGTGATCCGTCATGTCAGGTCCGCCGTCGCGTCAGTCGAGCTTAGTGGCCAGGGCTACATCCTGATTCTCGCTGATGGAAGGACGCTCGCAGCCGACGCCCTAGTGATTGCGGCGACGCATCCGCCACCGGCCTTGCCATCGGCCCTGCGGTCTGTGGCTGCTGCTGCCCGGCTGGTGGCCAATCCCTATGATCTCGGAGGGCTGCAAGCGATCGGCCGCGACGACCAAGTGCTCGTAGTCGGCACTGGATTGACGTCGGCGGATATCATTGCCACGCTGGACCGCAATGGGCATCGTAGCCGCATCGTCGCGCTGTCACGTCATGGTTATCGTTCGCGCAGCCACGCGGTGCTCCCGGGCGACCCGATTGGTGATTTCATCAGTCTGCCTTCACGCAGCGCAACAGTGATGCTCAGACGCATCCGGGCCACGATCCTAGATGCCAAGCGTCGGGGCGAAGACTGGCACCCGGTCCTCGATGCCGTCCGACGTCAGGGACAAATCATCTGGCAGGCCCTGCCGCTCGACGAGCAGCGCCGCCTCGTGCGCCATTTGCGCACGCTGTGGGATGTGCATCGCTTCCGCATCGCGCCACAGGTCGCGGACGTGCTCGATCGCCGCGTTGCCGAAGGCATGCTCGCCTATCGCGCCGCATCGATCGTCGGCGCCGAGCAGGTCGACGGGCGCATTCGGGTCACGCTGCGGCCAAGGCGCCAACCCACTCAGACAACCGAGACGTTCGACAGGGTGGTCGTCACGACCGGGCCGGCGCATGCCGATATTTTCCGGACCAACACAGCAATTGCCGATCTCGGGCGAATGGGACTGGTCCGGCTAGACCCGATTGGCCTTGGCCTGGCGACCGACAGCCAAGGCCGTGCGGTCAGCACTTCCGGCCGACCGACCGACAGCATTTTCGTCAGCGGGCCGCTGGCGCGCGGCAGCGTTGGCGAATTGATGGGAATTCCCGAAGTCACCGCGCATGCCGAGCGTATAGCCGCTGAAATCCACCAATGGCTTGGATACCAAACGGCGTTGCGTCGTAAGGCGTCGTGAAGCTGCAAACACGATGAGGCTATCCAGATGACACTCACCGAGCGTATTGCGAAGGTGGAAGCCCATCGTGTCGTAAATAGGCCACTGGTCGCGTGCCGCTCCTGGCGCTTTTAGCAGATCCGCTCGACCTCGGAGGTGCCGATCTCCATGCCCAGACTTCGCACCGGCGTCCACCGCTTTGATGACGATCCGAGACGATCAGCCCACCGCGGCGGGTCGAGAAAGCACTGGGCGGGAAGACGCCTACAGCGAGGCTGCTCGCCTTGTGGCCGCAGAGAGGGAAAGAATCTGCCGCCGGACATCGCCTTCAGTGGTTTAGAGAA
>NZ_RZSR01000212.1:0-7397 GCF_004023265.1 Mesorhizobium sp. M1A.F.Ca.IN.020.06.1.1 | reverse complement strand
CTTCCGCCCATGCCAGCAGCTACGCCGCCAGAGCGTCATCCGCAGCCTGCTTGATCAGCCATTCGATGTGATTTGACCACATCTGCAACACCTCGCGCTTCTCCTTGACGTTGCTATAGAGATCGTAGATTTCGCCAATGTCTCCGGTGCGGGCTCACAGCCCGTCCATATAGCCGCCAGTCTGCTGCCTTCGAGTGGCCCATGTTGGCCGCGGCCAGGAAGTGGCGACGATTGAAAGGACAAAATCAGTTGCCGAAACTCATCGCAGGTGACGGTCTGGTGGCAATTTGGGCACATCTTGTGTCTCGTCGCCAGTAAACACGGATGCCCGGCAGGAGCTGAGCTCGCTGCCGGCGGAAATCGTAGAGCGCCAGCGACGCATTCTGATCTTTCGTCAGGCAGTCGACCGCCTTGGCATACGCCTCGGCCTCCATCTCGATCGACCTGAACCAGTATCTTGTGCGCCATCCGGACGATCTGGGAAAGCTTGGCCGGGCCGGCGCCTTCCCAGGCGCACGGGAAGCGCGACGACCCATGTGGACCTTGGATTTCACTCCGCACTTACGCTGCTTTGGCCTTGTCAGCAGCCTGAGCATAAAGCGTGCTCAGCTTTCAGGCCGAGCACTCATCCATTGTTGACAGCACCTGTCGTCATTCAGGATCGCCCCATTCTCGCAGGCCGCTTGCAGCTTTCAGGCTGTTGTCAGCCAGGGCCGCCATAAAGGGTCTCGTTAAACAATTCAGGAGGCCGTTCCAATGAACAATCAGTTTGCGAGACTTTTTCGAGGACCAGGTATGCAGGCTTGTTTCAGGACAAAGAACTTTCTGGCGGCAACCACCGCGATGACGACGGTATTCCTGCCGGCTGTGTCTCTCGGGGTGGGTCTGGTAGCATTTCCAACTGGAGAAGCGTTGGCCGACGACCCGATTTCGATCCCGCTGGAGTATGTCGGGGAAGGCCATGACCGCCTGGGCATCTGGGCCAAGATCAACAATGGCAACGCGCAGCGATACGTATTCGACACGGGCTCGGACCAGCTCAACACGCAGATCGGGTCAGAGGTGACCGGGGTCCGCCCGATTGCCGACACGCCTTACGTATATACGTACGGGGACGGAACGTATGGTAATAAGCTTCAGAACGTGGAAATTGATAAATTTACATATGTCGATCCAGATCAAAAGATAACAATCGACGGGCCGTCTGTAAGCGATAAGAAATACCGGGCTGCTCGCATTCTCGATTTTGTCTATACCCATGCGTATTGCAAGGACAACAATCTTAAGTGCACGCCGGGATCCGTGACGGATGGACTTAAAGATATGTATGGTCAGGATCTCCAAGAACCTTATCACGCCG
The DNA here is from genome assembly GCF_004023265.1 of Mesorhizobium sp. M1A.F.Ca.IN.020.06.1.1. Classification (NCBI taxonomy): domain Bacteria; kingdom Pseudomonadati; phylum Pseudomonadota; class Alphaproteobacteria; order Hyphomicrobiales; family Phyllobacteriaceae; genus Mesorhizobium; species Mesorhizobium sp. M1A.F.Ca.IN.020.06.1.1. Next base: position 6,037 of record NZ_RZSR01000212.1, on the reverse strand, counting down.
ATAAGGAGCAGCGGGCGAAAATGACCGCTGGCAAGATGGCAGACGAAGGCGGCGATTTCGCAGGTACATTCGGGGCCGGCGATTTTCTTGGCAAGACAAGTGTCTGGGGCATGATGGGCAGTGTCACCAGGTCTGGCTACGTGGTCTCCGCCAATGTGAATCCGGATTCCGAGAGCGACCAAACGCCTGGCTGTTCCCCCTGCACGATTGTCAACCTCAATCCAAGCCTCCGGGCCCAATATACTAATGCCATGCCATGGGGAGAACCCGAGGAAAAAGATCAGGATTCTTATCAGAATTTTCCTGGCTCTGGCGCCAATGCCTCGACCGAATACGAAGGCAGCTACAATCTGCAGTACACGGTTAAGGATGGAGCCCCACCAATCACCGACCCCAACAAGACCGCGGTATTGCTCGACACCGGCACACCGGGCGGTGGCAGTCTGGAGATCAGTGATGCGATGCTGAAGCAATTTCAGGATGCGGGCGTCAAACTTAAAAATGTTCGGAGAAATGAGCAACGCGAGATCGTAAGCGCATCGGGCAACATCCCGAGCGTTACAATCGCAGGAACGGATGGCGATCCGGTAAGGCTGGACAATATCGACTTCACCTACACCAGCGGCACGACGGAACAACCCAATGACCAGACCAGTTTTGTTGCCGGTCTTGACTTCTTCAAAAACAGATCGGTCATTTTCGATCTGGAGAAGAAGTATACCGCTTATACGTCACATTTCGTCACTGCCAGCAACTTCTCTACCGATTCATCCGCACCCGAAGGGACCGGTCTGAGCAGGATCACGACGAGCATGGGGAATGAGGGCGGGTTCGGCATAGCGGGTGTCGTCTCCGGCTCCGGATCGCTGACGCTTGATACAAAGACGGTGGTCCGGATGACGAATGTCAACACCTACACCGGCGAGACGAATATTGCTCAGGATGCCTATCTCTCGCTTGCGGGGCTCGGCAACATCCAACGGTCAGCGAAAGTCGTTGCAGACGGCACGTTCGATATCTCCGAACATGGAAATGGCAGCGACTATTGGGGAATCTCCGACGCCTACAACGATGCCCGTATTCGTAGCCTGAGTGGCAGCGGAACGGTCGAACTGGGCAAGCGTACCCTGGTGCTAACGGATTCGAACGACACGTTCGCCGGCAGCATCAACGACCTCGACGTTGATAACAATAATATGGGCGGCAAACTATTCGTTGCCGGTGGCGTGCAAACGCTGAGCGGAAAGAACAATTTTTCCGGCATGACGACGGTCGGTTCCGGCGCGGGATTGCTGCTTGCCGATACAGGTGTGCTTTCCCATGATGCGACCACGTCCGGCTTTCTCGGGAATGACGGGCAGATCGGGGGCACGGCTATCGCAAACAGCGGCGGTGTCGTCGCAGGCGGCGGCACCTACGGTGCGGTCACCATTTCCGAGGGCGGCACGGTCGCTCCTGGCAGTGCGACCGATCCGAGCAGGATCGTCACCACACTGACTGTCACGGGCGATTTCGCGCAGCAGTCCGGATCGATCTATCAGGTCGACCTCGCAAGGTCGTCCGATCTCATCGATGTTGGCGGAGCAGCGGCGATCGACAGCGGCGCGCAGATCGAGCTGCTGCGGCAGGGAACGCTATCGGTCGATGCCCGATATACTCTGCTCTCCGCAGCAGGCGGCGTAAGCGGCACCTATGGCGGGCTGACGGGGGCTCTGGCGACAGACGCGACGCCCTTCGTCGATTTCCAGCTCGTCTACGATGCCAACAATGTCTATCTCGATATCAGCCGCACATCGACGGCGTTTGCCGATGTAGCCAGCACCTTCAATCAACGCTCGGTCGCCGCAGCGGCTCAGGCGCTTGGAAGCGGTAATCCGATCCAGGACAACATCCTGTTCCTGACGGCGCCGGAAGCCCGCAACGCTTTCGATATGCTATCAGGCGAGGTTCATGCTTCCATTCATAGCGGCCTCATCGAGGACAGTCATTCTGTACGCGATGCCGCGAGCGAACGGATCCGTGCGGCGTTCGACGGCGTCGGTGCCTCCAGCGTTCCGGTGATGACTTATGGGCTGGGTGGTCTGGAACTGGCCCCGGCAACGAGTGAGAATTTCGCCGTATGGGGCCGTGGCTTCGGCGCCTGGGGTCATCTCGACAGCGACGGCAATGCCGCCGGTCTTGATCACTCGACAGGCGGCTTTCTGGCTGGCGGTGACGCGGCTGTCGGCGAAAGCTGGCGGCTCGGCCTCATCAGCGGCTACAGCCATACCTCCTTGGAGGCGGACGATCGCGCGTCGTCGGGCTCGAGCGAGAATTACCATCTCGGTCTTTTTGCCGGCACGCAGAACGGCAATCTCGGTTTTCGTTCCGGCCTTGCCTATACCTGGCACAGCATCGAGACCGGCAGGTCCGTGGTCTTTCCAGGCTTCGCCGACAGCCTTTCGGCCGATTACGACGCCGGCACGTTCCAGGCCTTTGGCGAGCTCGGCTACCGTATCAATACGGCTTCGGCTTCCTTCGAGCCCTACGCTAATCTCGCTTATGTGAATTTTGACGCCGATGGCTTCACCGAGAATGGCGGCGCAGCCGCCTTGTCGAGCGGGGATCGCTCGAGCGACACGGCGTTTACCACGCTAGGTCTGCGTGCGTCGACGGTACTGACCCTCGGCACCGTGACTGCTACCGCGCGCGGCGGTCTTGGCTGGCGCCACGCCTTCGGCGACGTCAGGCCGGATACCGCTCTTGCCTTTGCTGGCGGTTCCTCCTTCGCCATCAAGGGCGTGCCGATCGCAAAGAACGCAGCTCTGCTCGAAGCTGGGCTTGACGTAAACATCACCGAGAACGCGACGTTCGGCATCGCCTATCAGGGACAGATCGCCTCGGATGCCCAGACACACGGGTTCAGCGCCAAGCTCGGCGTCCGTTTCTAAATCACCCGCAAAAGAGATTGGTTATGAAGTCAGTGAGTGCATTTTCTTTTACCGTCGTTCTCGGCTCAGCGACGGTGATGTCTGTGTCCGCCGCGCGAACGGACGATGCCTGCTACAACAAGGCACAAAGCCTATGATGACGCAATGTTCAATCGACGACCTGAAGCCAGTCGATGGCGAGCTTGACAAGCTCTACAAGGAGATGGAGACCCGGCTCAAAGAGTCCCGGCGCATGTCCAGGAACTGGTCGAGACCGCGAGGGGCTACAACGCCACCTCGGAGAACACGCGCGACGCCTACCCCAAGGATTGGCGGCATTTTTCCTCCTGGTGCCGGCGCGCTGGCTTCGATCCCCTGCCTCCGGGCTCGAAGGTGATCAGGCTCAATATCAGCGCCTGTGCCTCGGGCACCGCCGCCGGCGATCCGAAGCGTGGCGCCCCTGCCCTTTAGTTTGCGACCATCGAGCGGCGGCTTTCCGGCCTCGCCTGGAACTTTACCCAGCGCGGCCGGCCGTTGGACCGCGCGGAGCGGCATATCTATAAGGTTCTTGCCGGCATTCGCCGCAAGCACGCAAAGCCACCGCGGCAGAAAGAGGCGGTCCTGGCGACGATCTGCTGGCGATGATCGCCACGCTCGGCCACGACCTCAGGGCCTGCGCGACCGCGCTATTTTGCTCCTGGGCTGTGGCGGCGGCCTGCGGCGCTCCGAGATCGTCGGTCTCGACGTCATGCGCGACGACAACAGCGATGGCGCCAGCTGGATCGAGATTTTTGACGGCAAGGGCTGCTGGTCACCCTGCGCGGCAAGACCGGCTGGCGCGAGGTCGAGGTCGGCCGCGGCTCCAGCGACCACACCTACCCCGTAGTCGCGCTCGAGAGCTGGATCCGCTTTGGCCGCATCGCACGTGGACCCCTGTTCCGCCGCATCTTGTCGATCAGGTCGATATAATACGAAAAAGCCGCCGCCATTCGGGACGGGCGTCGGCTATCATGTCCAGCCATTATGCGGCGAGCGGATAGCTTTCGCCGGACCAGGCAGAGAACTTGGCGGCAAAAGCCTTCATCTCGTCGACCGCGAATGTGGTGCGCGGTTGCGAACTCGACTTGCTGGGCGAGAGGGACCTCGCCGAGAAAGGCGCTGACATGAGCGGGATGCTGCTTGGCCAAATCGAGATCCGCAAAGCAATCGGCCAGCGCCGCGTCGTCCAGCTGTACGCTGCAGGGCGCGTTCACGTCGTCAAGACGGATGCCAAATGCTTGCTCATAATGGCCGCAAGGTAATCGTTTCGGGTCGGAGACACAAGTTGCCGCCTCCTTCGCCGTAGAGTGGCCCGATACAATCACGATCGATATTGCCACCTCTTATCGATAGTGATCGCATAGTTCCCTGATTCGACTCTCAACCGCTCATATCAAGCGATTACTTCCATGTATCTGCTGCGCTAGCCCGTCCTGGCCTTGGAGTGTCGCTCCTCACCTCCTCCACCACTCACCAGCCCGATGGGAGTATCGCCCGCCAGCAGCTTCTCCTTGCTGAGCAGCGCGGCAACCTCAATCGCCTCGAAATCGGGCAAATCCCGCAGTGTGTCGAGGCCGAAGTGCAACAGGAAGGTCTTGGTCGTGACGTAGGTGTAAGGCGTGCCAAATTCAGCGGGCAGGCAGACGTTGACCCACAACAATCAAGGGGACGGTGCAGGCCAAGATTGCGGCAGGGCTTGGGCCCCCCACCCTTCTCCTCAGAACTCCGCTGCTTCCAGCTGGCGGCTGAAACCCACAGGCGCAGCCAGCTTGGTCGCTAACCGCATCGATCGCCTCATGGTGTCTGCCATGAATCCGGGTGCGTGAAGCGCTCCAGAGCGAAGATGTTGGGCGTCAACCAAGTTCACCAATGAGCTTCACTGCTCGAGTTCTGCACGGTGTCACCGACTGGCGCCGGAGGTTGATCCGGATTAGGAGGAGCACTCGTTGTCGGATTCTCGACGATGTCGGACATGTGACACAACGCTTCCAGAGCGATCGCATTGTTCCGAAACGATTTTCCCAGTTGGCACGACGGTTGCGGTCCTATGCGCAAAAGCCCTGCGATGCCGCACCGACTGGAAGAACTCATCAATGATCACGCTTTTCGAACATGTGGGCGCCGCTACCAACACTGAGCGTTCCCGAGCCGACGGAAGCCTCTATCCCTTCTTTCTGAAGGCTGTCCGGACATGAACGCATTTGATGTCCGTCCAACGCTGGATGCTCCCGACGACGATCCCTATCTCTGGCTTGAAGATGTAGAGGGCGAGCGGGCACTTGCCTGGGCCGCCGGCCAGTCGGCAAAGACCCTGAAGCACTTCGGTGGAACGCAGTTCGAGCGCGACCGGGCGGCTCTGACAGCCATTTTCGACAATTGCGACAACCTTCCCCTGATCGCGCGCCGTGGTCAGTACCTCTACAATTATTGGCGAGATGCCGGAAATCCACGCGGACTGTGGCGCCGGACCACCCTTGCCGCCTACATGAAGGCGGATCCCCAATGGGAGCTACTGCTCGATCTAGATGCTCTCGCGGCTAGCGACGGAGAGGATTGGATCTGGGACGGCGCGTCCGTCGAGCCGGAGAGACGGGAAAGAGCCGTTCTGCGCCTGTCGCGCGGCGGCAGCGACGCGGTCGTGCATCGCGAATTCGACCTGATCTCTCTGAGCTTTGTGGCGGACGGTTTCAATCTCCCCGAGGCCAAAGGCTACGTTAGTTGGCTGGACCCTGACACGCTTCTGCTTTCCAGTGCGCTTGGTAATGGCATGGCCACCCGCTCCGGCTATGCGCGCACCGTGCGACTGTGGAAGCGTGACGCGGATCCCCTCACCACGCCGGTAATCTTCGAGGCCGGGTTGGAGAGCCTCGAGGTGTCTGGTCATTCGGACCGCACCGGCCGCAGCGAGCGCCTTTGGTTCATTGAGAAACGGGCCTTCTTCGAGAAGATCAGTTGGATCGGCGACAGGAGCGGGCCGAGGAGGCAGATCGATCTTCCTCGTGACGCGTCGTGGCGGGTCTTCGGCGACTGGCTGGCGGTAAGGCCGCGCAAGCCGTGGACGGTGGGAGGCACCACCCATCCCGCCGACG
>NZ_RZSR01000211.1:0-7496 GCF_004023265.1 Mesorhizobium sp. M1A.F.Ca.IN.020.06.1.1 | reverse complement strand
GAACATCAGGTCGAGCTGGGCGGGATCATGCAGCATCGAGGCCTAGCCATTATTGTAGGGGAAGAACTTGAAATAGGGCTGCGCCTCCTCGATCACGCGGGCGAAGCTCGGCCGTTCGAGCAGACGGTCGTGATAGCGCTTCACGGCGGGGAATTTGTCGCCGAACGGCTCGACCTTGTTGGCGTAAAACAGCGCCGGCGAGGCGGCGCAGTCGGCCAAAGTGAAATGGTCGCCGACCGCCCACGTTTTTGACTGCATCTCCCGTTCGATGATGGCGTAGGAATTGCGCAGCTGCTCGCGCGCCTGCTCGACTCCGAACGGATCGGTCTTGTTTTGCGGCCGCAGCCGGTCGCCGACGATCTTCTGCATCGGCTCCTGCACGTAGAAGTCGTAGAAGCGGTCTGCCTGGCGCACCTTGATGGCGAGGTCGACGTCGGCGGGAATGAGCTCGACCGGCCCGGGATAGTAGGCGGTGAGATATTCGATTACGATGGTCGATTCCATAACCGTGCGGCCCCGCGCGTCATCGCGCAGGGCCGGCATCTTGCCCGTCGGCGAAACCTTCAGGAAAGCCGCGCGCGACGGCGCATCGCCGAGATCGACGATCTGCGGCGCAAACGGCGTGTTGTTTTCGTAGACCGCGATCAGCGGCTTCCAGCAGAAGGAAGCGAGCGGATGGAAATACAGCGTCAGGGACATTTTTTCTCCTGTCGGCGGAGGTCGAGGCAATACTGAAGTGATCACTTAACTATTTTCGCAGACCGCTGGTGTCAATCCTAATCCCGCCGGGCTAGCCAAATGCGGCGATTGCTTCGACGATGTGCGGCCAATCGTTGCGGTGCAGTTCGTGGCCGCCGCCTTCGATCCGCACCAGCCTGCCGCCGGCAACCGCGGCGGTGAGCGCCTCGCCGTGCTCGATCGGGAAGAGCGGATCGGTAGTGCCGTGGATGACGAGCAGCGGCACGGTCAAATCCCTTATTCGCCGCTCCGGGCCGCCGCTCTTCAGCAGGAAGTGGTTGGTGGCGCTGGCGAGACCGCCGGACCGATCGTAGTCCTCCTCGATCATCGCACGTGTCCGTTCGCTGTCGAACGAATGCAGGGTGCTGGCGATTGCGCGAGCGCCCCTGACCATGAAGTCGATCACCTGTTGCCGGTTCGACCAATCGACATCGGCACCTTCGGCGGAATGCTCTCGGTAGGCCTCGCTCGTCACAGGCAAACCGGACGTATCGACACCGAGCGGTGAGCTGGAGACCACGGTCAGCGCGCTGACCCGTTCGGGATATTTCAGCGCCACGATCTGCGCGATCATGCCGCCCATCGACATGCCGACGACCTGCGCCTTGGCGATATTGTGATCGTCGAGCACACGGACGGCATCATCGACCATGTCCTCGAACCCGTAAGGCGGCGCGCCCGGCGTGTACTTGGTCGAGAGACCAGTGTCGCGATTGTCGTAGCGGATGACGAAACGGCCGCGCTCGGCAAGCGCCCGGCAAAAGGCTTCCGGCCACCAGAGCATCGAGGCCATGGCGCCCATGATCAGAAGGATCGCCGGGTCGGCCGGATCGCCGAAGCTTTCCGAATGGATCTCAGGGCGAGGCAAGATGGTCATTCTTCTCTCCTCCATCTCCCAATCTGCTTGCATATTGCAATCAGTTGCACGATAAGCAGGCTGATATCATATTGCAACCGGTTTTGGAGACTGGCATGAACACCGAGCACCGCTCCGGCTGCCCGATCAATCTGTCGCTGGAAGTTTTCGGCGACCGCTGGAGCCTGATCATCCTGCGCGACATTATCTTCGGCGCCAGGCGACATTTTCGGGAATTGCTCAACGGCTCGATCGAAGGCATTGCCTCCAACATCCTGGCCGATCGGCTGAAGCGGCTGATGGAGCTCGGCCTCCTGACCAAGGCGGACGATCCCAGCCACAAGCAGAAGGCGATCTACAGCCTGACCGAGATGGCAATTACCCTTGTGCCGATCATGGCGCATCTCGGCGCCTGGGGCCGCGTCTGGCTGCCGGTCAGCGAGGAGCTGTCGATCCGAGCCGAGCTGCTCGAAAAAGGCGGCCCGCCGTTGTGGGATCGGTTCATGGACGAATTGCGCCACGAACATCTTGGAGCGCCGGTGAAGACGCCGCCCGGCACGCCGACCGTGCGCCGGCAGTTGCAGACCGCCTATGAGGCGGTTGTCGCCCGCAAGCCTCAGGCCGCCGCAGGTTGACGGCTTTTTGGACCGCGGGTCGCCGGGTGCAATCCTAGTTTAAGTTGATATCCCGGCTTGCCGACCGCATCGACACGGAGAAGCCGGCCAGCACATCGAACAGCGCGATGATCATCAGCGAAAAGAAGACCGAATGCGCGGCGCCCTTCACCAGCAGGAACTCGACCAGGAAGGCGATGAAGACCAGCGTCGACAACAGATGATCCAGGATCGACGCATTGGTGGTGCGCACCGATTTCGATATCTCGACGAAGAGGAAGATCAGCCCGATTAGCACCATCAGGTCGCCGAGCGTCATCGAGAAGACGCCGCCCGACATCATCCGGAACGAGAACATTTCGATCGTCCACGGATCGTCGCCGCCGCCGAACAGGCCGAGCAGTCCGAGGTTGTAGAGGACGAAGGGCACGATCAGCAGCGGGATGGCACCGAACATCTGGGCGTCTCCAATGAGGCACCCTTTTGTAAAAGGCGCGGCGGGCACGCCGTCAAGGCTTTTCGGCGATGGCGCCGAACACGCTCTAAATCCTAATGAAATAACGATGTCAGCCGTTTTTCCGCTGCCTTTTCGGCGGCTCGTGCCCAGCCAACGCGAGGACCTTCATCCGTCGCCAGAATCAAAAAGACCGGCCAGCGGCCGGTCCTCTGAAAACGTCACAACCATGGAAGCTTCTCAGCTTTCCCGTGCAAGCTTCTCAGCTTTCCTTCGGCTCCAGCACCTGGCGGCCGCGATACATGCCGGTCTTCAGGTCGATGTGGTGCGGCCGGCGCATTTCGCCGGAATTCTTGTCCTCGACATAGGTCGGGGCCTTGAGGGCGTCGGCCGAGCGGCGCATGCCGCGCTTCGACGGAGAAGTTTTTCTTTTCGGAACGGCCATGGATATGCTCCACTACATGGTCAAAATGCCCCGGCAACCCTCGCGAAAGGGCCGCATCGAGGCCATAATCTGAGAAAGTCGGGTGCCTATACACGCCTTGCGCCGTTTTGGCCAGCACTGGCACGAATTTTTTTGAGCCGGCGCCGCTTCATCTTATTCGAGGCAACCGACATAGGCGCCCGAACGCCCGGCGCGCCGCTCGATCAGATTGGCGAGACGCCTCAAACCCGGGCCTGGCCTGGCCGGATTGCGCGCGATCGGGTTGGGCAGGCTGACGGCAAGCAACGCTGCCTGCCGGCGCGACAATTGCCTGGCCGAGACGCCGAAATGATGCTGCGCGGCCGCCTCGATGCCGTATATGCCTGGCCCCCATTCCGCGATGTTAAGATAGATCTCCATGATGCGGCGCTTCGACATCACCGCATCGAAATAGACGGCCAGAGGCAGCTCGACGACCTTGCGCACGCTGCCGAGCGGCCGCGACCACAAAAACAGGTTCTTCACCGTCTGCATGGTGATGGTGGAGGCGCCGCGCGTTGCCTCGCCGGCAAGCGCATCGTCGACCACGCCGCGCAATTCGCCGAGGTCGACGCCCCGATGGAAGCAGAACTGCCCGTCTTCCGACATGATCACCGAATGCATGAGCACCGGCGCCACATCGTCGATCGAAACCCAGCGCCGGTCGTAGCCGGAGAAGGTGACAAGATCCTTCAGCATCAGCGTCGAAACCGGATGCACGAAGGGCGGCAGATAGAGAAAGGTGAGCGCGACCGGCATCGCGGCCAGCAGGATCGCCGCGACCAGGCAGCGCCGGCCAAGGCGCTTGAGACCGGCGCGGTTCAGGCGCCGCGGCCGTGCCATGTCCAGCCCTTCGCTTTCATGTTCGACGATCGGTTCCGTCAAGTCGCCCCACCCGTGCCACCCGCTACTTCGGCATAATGGCGCGAGGCTGCTTGCGCAACGTCTGAGTGTCGGCTACCGGTCCGGCCATGTTGAAAGACGACCAGGTGGCCTTCGAATCCGCGCTTTTTACGCGCGCCGCAGCAGTCGAGGTCCTGCTGCGGCAGGTCTTCGATGCGCCTCTGCTCTCCGGCGAGATCGCCCGGCCGGAACGCCTGATGGCGGCGATGCGCCATGGCGTGCTCAACGGCGGCAAGCGGCTCCGCCCTTTTCTGGTGATGGAAAGCGCGGCGCTGTTTTCGGCAAATGACGAGGCGGCGCTGCGCGTCGCCGCCGCGCTCGAATGCGTGCATTGCTATTCGCTGATCCATGACGATCTTCCTGCCATGGACGACGACGATCTGCGCCGCGGCCAGCCTACGGTGCACAAAGCTTTCGATGAGGCAACCGCGATCCTTGCCGGCGACGCGCTGTTGACTTTGGCCTTCGACATCATCGCCGACGAGGCGACGGCGTTGCCGGCCGAGCGGCGGGCGGCGCTGGTGCTGGCGCTCGCCCGCGCCGCCGGAACCGGCGGCATGGTCGGCGGCCAGACGCTCGACCTCGAGGCCGAGCGCAAGCGGCCGGACGAGGCCGGCATCATCCGTCTGCAGGCGATGAAGACAGGCGCGCTGATCCGTTTTGCCTGCGAAGCAGGCGCCATCATCGCCGGCGCATCCGCCGTCGACCGTGAAAGGCTGGCGGAGTTCGGCTCGGCGATCGGTCTTGCCTTCCAGCTAGCCGACGACCTGCTCGATCTCACCGCCGACGCAAAGCAGATGGGCAAGGCGACCAAGAAGGACGCCGCCGCCGGCAAGGCGACACTTGCTGCGCTGCACGGAGCCGATTGGGCGCGCGAGCAGCTCCACGGCCTGATCGACCAGGCGCATGCGCTGCTGGAGCCCTATGGCGAGCAGGCGGATTTGCTGAAGGCGGCGGCAACGTTTGTCGCCACGCGGAGCAGCTGAGACCGCAGCCGACGTCGCGGAGCTCAGGTCGCGGTTTTCACCCCCGCCCCGCGGCGTTCGCCACCACGAAAGCCGCGTAAAGCGACTGCCGCGCCGTGATGAACAAGCGATTGCGCTTGGGACCGCCGAAAGTCAGGTTGGCCACCGTCTCCGGGATGCGGATCTTGCCGATCAGCGTGCCGTCTGGATCGAAGCAGTGGACGCCGTCGCCGGCCCCTGCCCAGACGCGGCCGGTCGTGTCCACCCTGAACCCGTCGAACAGACCGGCCGTGCAGGTGGTGAAAACGCCGAGTTCGCGCAGATTGTTGCCCTCGACAGCGAACTTGCGGATGTGCCTTGGCCCGTCCTTCTGATGCGTGACGCCTGTGTCGCCGACATAGAGGATCGTCTCGTCCGGGGAGAAGGCGAGGCCATTGGGTTTTGCCATAGTCGAGACAACTCGCGTTACCTCACCGGTTGCAGGATCGGCACGATAGACATGACATCCCTCGATCTCTTGCTCGGCGCGGTCGCCCTCGTAGTCGGTGGCGATGCCGTAGGGCGGGTCGGAAAACCATACCGTGCCATCCGAGCGCACCACCACATCGTTGGGCGAGTTCAAGCGCCTGCCTTCGAAGCGGTCGGCGATCACCGATATCGAGCCGTCATGCTCGGTGCGGGTGACGCGCCGCGCGCGATGCTCGCAGGTGACAAGCCGCCCTTGGAAATCGACGGTGTTGCCGTTGGCGTTGTTTGACGGCGAGCGGAAGACCGAGACCGTGCCGCTGGTGTCGTCGTAGCGCATGATGCGGTCATTCGGGATGTCGGAGAAAAGAAGATACCGGCCGGCGGCGAACCACGCCGGGCCCTCGAGCCAGCGCCCGCCGGTCCACAGCCGCTCGACCGCAACGTGACCGACGAAACACCGCTCGAACCGCTCGTTGAGAACTTCGAACCCAGCGCCTTCAATGTCTCCGAACATGGTGCTTCTCCGCGAAAACCGCCTCATCGATAGCCGGCGCGTTGATCCATTTTCAAGACTTGACCTGCATAAATGTTAGCGATAACATCGGTCGCAATTCAGTCATTTGCTTGGCTTGGGAGGAGGCCAAAAAATGCGGCCCAAGCTCATCGAATTCATCGACATCTCCAAGCGCTTTGGCGGCACCCTGGCGCTGAAGTCGGTCTCGCTCGACATCCATGAGGGCGAGATCGTCGCGCTGCTCGGCGAGAACGGCGCCGGCAAATCCACGCTCATCAAGACGCTCGCCGGCATCCACAAGTGCGACCAGGGCACGATCCGCTTTCGCGGCGAGGATTATCACCATCGCCCGCCCCGCCCCAATCAGCCGCAGAAGGTCGCCTTCATCCATCAGGACCTCGGCTTGATCGAATGGATGACCGTGGCCGAGAATGTCGGCATGGCGCAGGGTTTTTCGCGCCGCATCAGCCTGATCGACTGGCAAGACACCGAGCGCCGCGCCGAGCGCGCGCTGGCGCTGGTCGGCTGTGCCTTCGATCCGGCGACGCGAGTGCAGGACCTCTCCCGCACCGAAAAGTCTCTGGTGGCGATTGCCCGGGCTTTGGCCACCGAGGCCGACGTCTTGGTCCTCGACGAGCCGACGGCGAGCCTGCCGGCGGACGAGGTCGAGCGCCTGTTCGAGGCGCTCCGGCCGCTGCGCGCGCGCGGCGTCGGCATGATCTATGTCTCGCACCGGCTGGACGAGGTGTTCCGCATCGCCGACCGCGTCGCCGTCATGCGCGACGGCCGCATGGTCGCGGTCAAGCCGGTGGCCGAGACCACGCCGCAGGAACTGGTCGATCTCATCGTCGGCCGGCCGGCGCACCAGATGTTTGCCAAGTCGCATTGGCAGGACGGGCCGGAACGGCTCAGGGTGGAAAACCTCACCTGCGGCAGTGTCGGTCCGGTTCGCTTCGAGGCACGGTCCGGCGAGTTGCTTGGCCTGGTCGGCCTGCGCGGCGCCGGGCAGGAAGCTGTCGGCCGTGCGCTGTTTGGGACTGAAGCTTTCGACGGCTTGGTCTGGCTCGACGGCAAGCGCCTCGACCTGTCCTCGGTCGGCGCCGCTCTTGCCGCCGGTGTCGGACTGATTGCGCGTGACCGCACCGAGGAATCCGTGGCGCTGTCGCTCTCGGTGCGCGAGAACATGTATCTCAACCCCTCGGCCGTCGGCCGCGGGCTCTTCTCCTTCATGAAGCCGGCCCGGGAAAGCGAGCTGACGCGGGAGCTCGGCGCACGGCTGGGGCTGCGGCCCAATGACCCGCACCTGCCGATCGAGGCGCTCTCCGGCGGCAACCAGCAGAAGGTGGTCGTCGGCCGCTGGCTGGCGACGGGCCGTAAGCTTCTGATCGCCGAGGATCCGACTGCGGGCGTCGATGTCGGCGCCAAGGCCGAGATCTATCGGCTGATCGCCGCCGCGGTCGAAGCCGGGCTGGCAGTGATCGTCGTCTCCACCGATTTCGAGGAAGTCGCCCACATCTGTCA
>NZ_RZSR01000020.1:0-16150 GCF_004023265.1 Mesorhizobium sp. M1A.F.Ca.IN.020.06.1.1 | reverse complement strand
CGCTTCCTCAGCCAAAGCCTTCACCCGCGTTTCCAGCGCTTGGCGCGTGGTCAGTCGGCGAGCGGCCATATGGGGAACCGCGGTGTAGCCAAGGTCCGCGCCGCGACGCGCTGCCTTGACCAGAGTCGGCGTGTCCGCCAGGCCGATATCGGTGATGTAGACCCGGACCCCCGACGGGAAAAGGCCCGGCAGGTCAGGGGAGTCGATCACCTGGCTTGGCGCCATCTCGATCGAGGCGTCGATAGAGGATGGGCGGATAGCAGCTTTTTCCATGCGCGTGGCTCCGTTGTTAGGCGAAGACGACGGTCTTGCGTCCATTGAGCAAGACCCGATCCTGAAGGTGGAAGGCGACCGCGCGGGCCAGCACGCGGCGTTCGATGTCCCGACCCTTGCGAACGAGGTCCTCGGGCGTGTCGGCATGGGTCACATGTTCGACGTCCTGGGCGATGATCGGACCCTCGTCCAAGTCTTCGGTGACGTAGTGCGCCGTTGCTCCGATCATCTTCACGCCGCGCTCATGCGCCTGGTGATAGGGCTTGGCGCCCTTGAACCCCGGCAGGAAAGAATGGTGGATGTTGATGCAGCGGCCGGAGAGATAGGCTGAGAAGTCGTCGGATAGGATCTGCATATAGCGGGCCAGCACGATAAGCTCGGCGCCGCTATCTTCTATCACGCGCTTGATCTTCGCCTCCTGGGCGGCCTTGGTCTCATGGCTGATCGGGAAGTGGTGGAAGGGAATGGCGTCGTCGGAGGCGAGGTTGAGACCTTCTCGCGGATGGTTGGAGACGATGGCGACAACCTGCATGGGCAACTCGCCCAGTCGTTGGCGGTAAAGCAGGTCTACCAGGCAGTGGTCGAATTTCGAGACAAGCAGCAGAATCTTGCGGGGCAGGTTCTGGGGCCGCAATGTCCATTGCAGGCCGAAGCGGTTGACCTCCTCGGAAAAACGCCCGGCGAGATCATCGAGGGGCGAAGGCAAATCGAACGCTACCCTCATGAAGAACCGATCCGTCTCGGAGTCGTCGAATTGCTGGGCCGCGGTGATGTTGGCGCCATGTGCTGCCAAACGGCTCGCCACGCCGGCGACGATGCCCGGCCGGTTCTTGCATTGGAGCGTAAGCAGATAGGACTTTTCCATACCCGGTCTCCGGGTTGACGGCCGAGCTGAAGGGCAAGGCGGTTTCTCGCGTCGCAAGGCGACACCGGCAGGAGGTCCCGCCAGTCTGTTGTCGTCGGGTGCGGTTGCCGTGAGGGGAGGGCGGCCGTGATGCCGCCCTCGGTTCAGGCGTGCGGCTTAGGCGTTCTTGCGATAGCTGGTGCGTGCGTGCGCGTCGATCGGCGCCGGGTGGACGGTGGCGCGGATCTTGAACTGCACGTGGTCTTCAACCTGCACCTTGGAGGATGGCTTGGGCTCACCCCAGACCACCACCAGTTCGGTGCCAGGCTCTGCCACTGCCGCATCCACGACCGCGATCGACATCATCGAACGGTAGTTGGCCGAGTATCCGGTATGAAGCGAACGCCCGGCCAAGCTTCCGTTTGGCGCCTCGACCCGGTCGTAGTGATAGGTCGCGTAGTGGGCGATCGGAAGGTTGATGAACTTCGCTCCGACACCTGGCTGGTACATCGAGGCCCACGCCTTGGCGACGTCGTCGCCGTTCCACTGCAGCGTCACCTTGCGGTTGGCCGTGGTCTGGCCGTCGGCGACCTGGGCCTCGAGGGCCTTGCGGCCGATGAAGTCGTGGTCGAATTTGACGATCTTTCCGTAGCTCACGTCGTAGGGCGAGAAGTAATATTCCTCGATGTTTTCGGAAAAGAAGCTTCCGCCTAGAGACACATTGGCATCGATCTCGTCCGCGCCAAGCCACTTGCGGAAGCCCGCCGTGCTCTTGCCCGAGTACAACGCCGGCAACGGGCGCGGAAGCCATCCGGACTCGAGCGAGTTGGTCAGGTAAGCCCGGCCGCCGACCTGAATCATGTTGTGCTTTTTGCCCGCCTCGAGCAGAGCGGCCCGAACGACCTCATGATCGGCCCAGGGCCCGACGAACTCGAAGCCTGGTTCGCCCGCCATGCCGTGGCGAAGCGCGCGGACCATCTTGCCGGCGATCGTGAAGCGGGTGCCGTGGAAGAACTTCACATCCGGCGGCTCGCCGCCGATGAGTTCCCGGATCACGTTGAACGCGCCAGGTCCCTGGATCTCGTAGCGGTAGCACAGCGGATTTCCCTTGCGGGCATAGGACGGATTGTCCCGCACGAGCTCGACGTCGTAACCGCCGGTCTCGGCATGATACTGAAGCCAGTTGATCGTCGGCGGAATGCCCACCGCCTGGAATTCGTCTTCCTCATAGCGGAACAGGATGTTGTCGCCGATGAGCTGGCCCTCGTCGTTGACCGCTACATACTGCTTCGCGGCGTTGACGGGAAAGTATTCAACGCTGTTGATCGCCGTGTCGCGGATGAGCTTCAGCGCATCCTTGCCGCGGATGTTCAGGTCGGCGAGATGGTGCGACTGGTCATAGAGCACGGCGTTGCTGCGCCAAGCGAGCTGTTCGTCGCGCCAGTTGGTGAATTCCGGCGTCACCGGCGTGCTGACGATCGGCGGGCTCTGCGATTCCCAGAGCATGGTTTGGGCGCTTCCAGCGTCAGCGATCTTCTGTTCGAGATTAGCAGCCATTTTCAATCCTCCTGTGCAGCTCCTTTCCGGCTAAGCCCTTGCAGGACATCTAACAACCCAATAGGTTCGATACAGGTGATCGAAATTTTGCATAGAGAGTAGGCGCCATGCTGTCGGAGGAACTTGCCCAGATCGACCTGAGTGCTTTGCAGGCATTGGTCATGGTCAACGACTGCCGGTCCTTTTCAGAGGCGTCGGAGCGCCTCGGCGTCAACCAGTCGACGATCAGCTATTCGATCAAGCGGCTTCGAAAGGCCTTCAACGACCCGATGTTCGTTCGGCAGGGCAACTCGATCCTGTCGACCGACAAATGCCGTCAACTCGCCCAGGAAGCGCGCGATGTCCTCGAGCGCATGCAGGCGTTGTCCTCTCTTCAAGGTTTTGATCCCGCTACGTCCACGGGCAGCGTGACGATCTCCTGTAACCATCACGAGCGTATGTTCCTGATGCCGGCCTTCGTGCGCCAGGTCCAGCAGCAGGCGCCCCAGATCGCGGTCAACATTTTTGAATCCGCCGTGCACGGCAAGCAGCAGCTCAAGGAAAACATTTGCGATATCGTGCTCGGCCCGGTGGCGATTTTCGGCGATATCTACTACCGGCGTAAACTCTTCACCGACCGCTACGCTTGCATCATGGATTCCAGCCATCCGCTTGCGGCCGGCGAACTGACGATGGATCGCTACCGGCAGACGCGGCATATCGCCGTGACCCACAATGGCCAGTGGGAGGCGTTGTACTTCGCGGCGCTTCGGGCAATCGACGTCAGGATTACGCCGAGCGTGATCGTGCCGAGCCACGACAATCTTGAAGCATTGATCCGGGGCACGGAGCTGGTCGCGACCATTCCCTATCGCCTGGCCCGCCGGCTTTCGGACAAGTTGACGTTAAAACCTTTCCCTCTCGAGGTGCTGATCCAGATCGACATGTATTGGACCGAGCGTTCTCACTATTCGGGCCTGCATGCGTGGACGCGCCAGATCCTCGCCGACGTGGCGGCAACGATCTGAGCGGTCCGAAGCCCAGCCGAGGCTGGTGTGGTCTCTGGGATGGTAACCGCCGCGTCAGACAGTGGCGCCGAGCATGATCACGGAGATCGTCGCCGGCTGGTCGCCTGGATTGCGCCATGCGTGACGAGTGCCCTGCTGGACTACGGTGTCGCCGGCATTTAGCTCGACAGTCCTGCCGTCATCGAGTTCCAGGATCAGTCTGCCCTTGACCACCGTCACGTAGTCGACGGTCGGGGTCTGGTGCATGCCAGGGCTGTCCGGCTCCATCCGCTCGGCAATGCCAGGTGATGCCTCGATGAGTTCGGGACCGGCCATCGCGGGGTTCCATTCCGATGACATGTAGACGCTGTCCGGAGGGAAAGTAATGATCCAGAACGATGATCCGCCTGCCGGCATGACCATGGTGCCGGTTGTCTCCATGGGGTCCTTGTTGTCGATGCTCCCCAGCTCTGGCGCCCCCTCGATTTTCCACTGGGGCGACGATACGAAACCTGGCGTGTGGCGCAGGACCATTTCCCCAGGGGAGGGGCCGTCACTGACGACCACTGACTTACCGGCGTTGTCCCTGCCAGTGACGACGCGCCGAACCTGCATATCAAACCTCCCAGGTAGATGTTCAAAGTCACAGTGCCGAGATGAGGCAAGCGAGCGCCCAAAAAAGCGGGAATTCCGGTCCCATCTGCTGCCAGCGCCATTTGGCGCCGTTGATCTTCACCACTGCGTAGGCTGCTCCGAGCAGCACGACGATCGCGCAACCGGTTGCTGCTTTCGAATAGACGTTGAAAATCATGCCGAGCGCGGCAAGCACCTCGAGGACGATTGTCAGGGCAAGGAATGCCTTGCCAGGCTTCAGACCGGCCTTCTCAAATGTAACCGGCGCCTTATCGAAGTTCCTGACCTTCCCGATCAGATGCGGCAGGAACCAGACTCCACATAGGATCCTCAGGCAGTCCTGAGGCTGCAACTCGAACGGCATTGTACGTCTCCTCCCCAGCAGCGTGACGGCTGCAGTCGTTGTGAGCGGGCCCGGTTTTGGCCGCCAGCCACCCTGCGAAATCGAGCGTAGGCCCGAGGGCAGCAGCGATGGTTGGTACCGGCACCGCAAAATCGGGTCTTGCGTCTCCCAATCCAGATACTGTACGGTATCCACAGTCCAATCGGAATGTCAACTCGATCCGGTTGGCGGTATTTGAGGAGGAACATCGTGACAGTGATGATGCGCGCCGCGCGGCTGCATGCGGTAAACGAACCAATGCGGATCGAGGAGATCGCCAAGCCTCGAGCGTGCGGAACAGATGTCGTGGTCGAGGTCAAAGCCTGCGGTATGGTCCCGAACCTCGCCAACGTGCTGAACAACTGGGAGAACTGGTATCCTCACCAGCCGCTGCCTCCCAAGCCGGCGACGTTTGGCCTTGACCCCGCCGGCATCGTGCACGAAGTGGGCGAGCAGGTCGTTGCCTTGAAGCCCGGAGACCGTGTCTACGTCAATCCGTTGCGTTCGTGCGGTGCCTGCCACGCCTGCGCCAGCGGCAACCAGATGAAGTGCGACTACTTCACCTTCGCCGGATATTTCGGGTTCAATCGCAACAGCCTGGAAATCTACAAGCGCTATCCCGGCGGCGGCTTCGCTCAATTCATACGCGCGCCCCAGAGCGCCATCGTCAAGATACCCGACAATATGACGTTTCCGCAGGCCGCCCGCATGGGCTATCTCGGCACGTCCTATTCGGCGCTCAAGAAGCTGGGCAACCTTGCGGGCAAGTCGCTGATCATCAACGGCGCGACCGGGACGCTGGGTGTCGGCGCCACCATGTTCGCGCTCGCCATGGGGATTTCCACCATCTATGCGGTCGCGCGCGGAAAGCCATTGCTGGAAAAGCTGAAGCGCCTCGCGCCGAACCGGATCGAGATTTTTTCCAGCCTGGACGGCAAGGTCGCGGACTGGGTGCGCTCCAAGCACCACTCTGGCGCGGATCTCATGCTCGACAGCCTTGGCGCGGTGGCCGACGTCAACGCCATGAGGGACGCGATGATGGGCGTCAAACGCGGCGGCACCATCGTCAACATCGGCGGTACGGGCGCCGACATGCTGTTCAACACCAAATGGTGGATGGACAATTCGATGGTGCTCACCGGTTCGGCCTGGCTCAGCACCGCGGAGGGCATCGAGATAGCGGAGCTGGTCCGGTCTGGCGCGGTCGACCTGTCCGTGCTGGAAGCCCGCACCTATCCGCTGGACCAGATCAATGAGGCGATCAACGGCGTAGCCTCGGGCGACGGTGGCTTCACCAACTATGTGCTGGAGCCCTGAGCTGCGGTTGGAGAATGCCATGATAATCGACTGCCACGGTCACTACACCACCGAGCCCCCGGCGCATCATGCCTATCGCAAGGCCCAGGTGGCGTTTGCCGAGGGCCAGCGCGACGCAGGTCCGGTCTATCCCGCCATAAGCGACGAGACGCTTCGCGCGACCGTCGAAGAAAACCAGCTTCGTCTTCAGCAGGAGCGCGGCTCGGACGTGACAATTTTGTCGCCCCGGGCCTCGGGCATGGGTCATCATGTCGGCAGCGCTGCGCTGAATGCCGAATGGTCCCGTGTCTCCAATGATCTCATTGCGCGCATCGTGGACCTGTTCCCGCTGAACTTTGCCGGTGTCTGCCAGTTGCCGCAGTCGATGAGCGGTGACCTCGCTCCTGTGCTGGCTGAACTCGAGCGCTGTGTGGACGAGCTCGGCTTCGTCGGCTGCAATCTCAACCCCGATCCGTCCGGCGGCTTCTGGTCCGCGCCGCCAATCTATGACCGCTACTGGTATCCGCTCTTCGAGAGGATGGTCGAGCTCCAGGTGCCGGCCATGATCCATGTCTCGGGCGCGTGCTCGGACTGCCTGCACACCACCGGTGCGCACTACATCAATGCCGACACCACGGTGTTCATGCAGCTGATCCAGGGCGACCTGTTTCGCGCTTTCCCAGACCTCAAGCTAATCATTCCCCACGGCGGCGGCGCGGTTCCCTATCACTGGGGCCGCTATCGCGGGCTGGCAATCATGATGGAAAAGCCGGATCTCGCCACGCACCTGATGCGCAACGTCTATTTCGACACCTGCGTCTACCATCAGGCGGGGATCGACACGCTGTTTCGCGTGATCGGTCCGGACCACATCCTCTTCGGCTCGGAACTGCTGGGCGCGGTCAAGGCGGTTGACCCGCTGACCGGCTTCAACTTCGACGACACGCGCCGTTACATCGATGCTTTGGGCCTCGACGAAGCCGACCGCGCGGCGGTGTTCGAGGGCAATGCGCGCAAAGTCTACCCGCGGCTGGACGAGAGGCTCAAGCGACAGGGTCGCTAGCGAGGTCCGGCCGGCACGAATCTCTGGAGATATCAATGGCAAAAGTCGTGACAAACACCGAACGTACGCCGATCGAAGTGTGCGACGCACTGGGCGCGCTGGGGGTGGCAACCGTTCACGAGGCCCAGGGACGCAAGGGGCTGCTGGCCTCGCGGCTGCGTCCCATCTATGACGGCGCCAGGATCGGCGGCAATGCGCTTACCTGCGAGGTGGCGCCGGGCGACAACTGGACCATTCATGTTGCATTGGAGCAGGCGCGGCCGGGCGATGTGCTCGTCGTGACTCCGATCTCTCCATGCGAAGACGGATTTTTCGGCGACCTTCTGGCTGAATCGGCGATGGCGCTCGGCATCCGAGGCCTCGTGATCGATGCCGGCGTGCGCGATGTGGCTGCTTTGCGAGCGATGAAGTTCCCGGTCTGGTCGAAGGCGATCTTCGCTCAGGGAACGGTAAAGGAGACGCCGTGCGATTGCCAGGTTCCGATCATCTGCGCCGGTGCCCGCATCTGCCCTGGCGACGTGATCGTCGCCGATGATGATGGCGTCTGCGTGGTGCCCCGTGCCAATGCCGAGTTGGTTGCGAGAACGGCACGAGAGCGGGAGGCGGCCGAGGAAGACAAACGTCGCCTCTACGCTGCAGGCAAGCTCAGCCTAGACGTCAACTCAATGCGCGAACGGCTGCGCTTGAAGGGACTTCTCTACGAATAGGCACCCGACGTCCACGAAGGAGAATCGGTCGGCCTTCCAACGTGGCGTGGCATAGTTCGCGTCAGGACGCTGCAGTCCGCTTGCGCACGGCCTTTCCGTTCTTATGCCTAAAAAGATGAGCCTCGTGCATCGACGTCAGCGCGACCCGCACCATTTCGCCGGGCGCCCTGTCGTCCATAAAACTCGACATGCCGCCATAGACGAGTTCGAGGACGATACCGCCGACATAGAGTGGCCGGGGTTCCGCATCCCCATACGGAAACAGCTTCTCCGACAACAGCCTGCCCAGCCCTTCCCACTGGTCCCTGAACAGGCGCAGGTGCCGATCCTCCAGCGTGTTGTCGCGGCGCGCGATGCGCAGCAGGTCGATGGCCAGCGTTCCCCAGCGCTTGTCCTTGGCGCGTTGGTTGGCCCATTCGCAAATGGATTCGATGACATCCTTCGGCTCGTCAACGCTGCGAAGCCTTTCGGTCAGTTCGACCACATCTCCGCCGGCGTTGCGCTCCAGCAGTTGCAGGAAGATGTCTTCCTTGTTCGTGAAATTGGAGTAGAAGGCCCCCTTCGAGAAGCCGGCCTCCTCTGCGATCCGCTCGATCGATGCGCCGGAATAGCCGTCTCGGGCCACCATCTCGCTGGCCGAAGCCAAAAGCTTTTCGCGCGTCAAGGCTTGGCTTTGTTCACGGGTCAGTCGCGCCATCTTTGATCATCCAATGAACGTATCGGGATACCCAGCGTATCTGAGCAAGCAACTTAGGGTCGTCGACCTCCAAGGGCAAGCGAAGGTGAGGGGTCAGTTGCGGGATTGCTTTGGTGCACGGCAGGATGGGTTCAGCCGACAGTGGTGCACGCGGCGTCCAGGTAAGAAGCATCGAAGGCGTGCAGCGCTTGGCTCCGAAGGGCCTCATCGAGCAAATGCGCGCGGATCATCAGGTCGATCGTCGTGCGCAACGCGTTTGCCGGCACGGCCAGCTTGTCCGGCCACATGCCCATGTCACGCATGTATCCTAGAGCACGATTGGCCAGGGTGGAGCTTTCCGGCGTGGTGATGCGTTGGAAGATCGGCAATGTTACGTCCTGCCGCGCCGGTTCATTGGTGATCGCATGGGCCTTAATCAGGGCGTTGATGAAGCGTATGACCACATCTCGATTGGCTTGCAGCCACGATGATCGGCCGATGACCGCGGTGAAGAGGATCTCGGGTATGAACTCATTGACCTCGCCGATCAGCTTGTAGCCTTGGTCCTCGGCCAGGAAGTTCCACGGCGCGGGCTGGGGAGCACAGTCGACTTGCCCGGCCTGCAGCGCCTCCCACCGTTTGGTATGAATACCCGCAAGCACGAATTCGTAGTCGGCGGGGTAGTGCAGTCCTTGGGAAGCCAGCACAATCTGCGTGTAAATCGCAGTACCCTCGGTGAGCGAGGACGTGCCGATCCTCTTTCCTCGAAGGTCCGCCAGGGTGGCGATTTCTGGCCGCGCCACGAGAGACATCGGCAGCCGCACTGCATTGGCCGCAACAATGCGCAGTTCTCCACCGTTCACGAAGTCCGCGACTGCTCCTTCTGGCGGCGTAATCGCAAGGTCGGCCTAACCCTCAAGGACAGCTCCCGTTGCCTTGTCGACGCTGCCGAAGCGCTTGTATTCGATGGCAATGCCGTGCTTGCCGAATAATCCCAACTCGTCTGCAAGGAAGACCGGAAGCCAATTGAATCCCTGCGCTCCGCCCGCGAGGCGAAGCTGGGCAGGCGTGGAAGGATCAGCTGTCGTGTTTTCGGCCATTGGCTCCTCCCGCCGGTATTCAGCACTGGGCGTCTAAATACTATAGGTATTGGAATTCTAAGCGGTATGTCAATCGGCCGCGCTTTTTCCTCGCAGCCCGGCTGACTGAGCTACCGTGAACAATGGTCCGCGTGCTCTCGATCGCGAAAAGCGGCCAACAGGGGCTACGGCCCTTGGCACCATACTGCACATGCTATCGTGAATTCGAAGCGGTCCTAAACGGCGCCGCTTCTCTTAAGTCCAGTTCCGGACGCCAGATTCTTGCTGCCGGTCCACGCAATCCAAGGCCCTAGCCGAGTGCCCTAGACGAAGACCTGATCGATTTAGCTAAATCATTGAATAAAAGATAAAAAATGGTTGGCTGGGGCGCCAGGATTCGAACCTGGGAATGTCGGTACCAAAAACCGATGCCTTACCACTTGGCGACGCCCCAGCAGCCGGGCGGTGCCCGCTGCGCGCGGCCTTATAGGACGAGCCGGTCGAAAGCTCAATGCTTGGACCGCTGACATCCAAAGTAATCTTGCCGCATGTCTGCGCCGGCGGATTGCCGCCGCGTTCGGGCGTAATCTGGAAGGGAGATCGATCCGGCGACCGGAATTGCCGGCTATTCGCCCCACACGGCCAACTCGTTGCCGGCCGGGTCGGTGAAGTGGAACCGCCTGCCGCCTGGGAAGGAAAAGATCGGCTTGATGATGCTGCCTCCGGCATTCTCAACGGCCTCCAGCGTCTCCTCCAGGTTTTCGGAATAGAGCACGGGCAGCGGTCTGGCGGGCGCTTCGCCCGCATCGGCCTGGAAGCCGCCGTCGAGCCCCTCGGCAAAAGCGGAGTAAGTTGGCCCGTAATCGGTGAAAGACCAGGAAAACGCCGCGCTGTAGAAGGATTTGACGCTGTCCAGCGTGCCGCCGGTGGCCGGAAGTTCCAGATAGTCGAGTTTTCCCTCGAGTTTCATCGCGCTACTCCACTTTGTTCTTGTTGTGTTCTATCTCGCGCAACTCACACCGGCAAGTCTTTTTGACGCAGCTTTTGCTTAATCGATTGTAGTCGCGGCGCTTGCTTTGCCGGCGCTTGCCTTTCGCAATGCAGCATCTTATCGCTCGGATCGGAAGGGCGGGGACCGGGGCCTTGGCCCGGGTGTTGTCTATCTTCCAAGGGACCTGGAGGGCATTCATGACCAAGTGGGTTTACACCTTCGGCGACGGTGCCGCTGAAGGCCGAGCCGGTGATCGCAACCTGCTCGGCGGCAAGGGCGCCAACCTTGCCGAGATGTGCAGCCTCGGCCTGCCGGTGCCGCCGGGCTTCACCATCACCACTGAAGTCTGCAATGCCTATTACGCCAACGGCCGCACCTATCCGACATCGCTTGAAGCGGATGTCCTTGCGGCGCTCGACCATATCGGCAGGCTCACCGGCCGCAATTTCGGCGATCCGTCGAAGCTGCTTCTGGTCTCGGTGCGCTCCGGCGCCCGCGCTTCGATGCCAGGCATGATGGATACCGTGCTCAATCTCGGCCTCAACGACGAGACGGTCGAGGCGCTTGCCGCCGATTCCGGCGATGCCCGCTTTGCCTATGACAGTTACCGCCGCTTCATCCAGATGTATTCCGACGTCGTCATGGGCCTCGATCACGAGGTTTTCGAGGAAATTCTCGAGGACCAGAAGGCGAGCCTCGGCCATGAGCTCGACACCGAGCTGACGGCCATCGAATGGCAGGGTGTGATCGCGCTCTACAAGGCCAAGGTCGAGGAGGAGCTCGGCAAGCCGTTCCCGCAGGACCCGCGCGAGCAGCTCTGGGGCGCCATCGGCGCCGTGTTTTCGAGCTGGATGAACAACCGCGCCATCACCTACCGTCGCCTGCACGACATCCCGGAAAGCTGGGGCACGGCGGTCAACGTCCAGGCCATGGTGTTCGGCAATATGGGCGACACCTCCGCCACCGGCGTTGCCTTCACCCGCAATCCCTCGACCGGCGAAAAGCAGCTCTATGGCGAATTCCTGGTCAATGCGCAGGGCGAGGACGTGGTGGCCGGCATCCGCACGCCGCAGAACATAACCGAGGCCGCGCGCATCGCTGCGGGCTCTGACAAGCCCTCGCTGCAGAAACTGATGCCGGAAGCTTTCCAGTCCTTCGTCGATATTTCCGACCGGCTGGAGAAGCATTACCGCGACATGCAGGACCTCGAATTCACCATCGAGCGCGGCAAATTGTGGATGCTGCAGACCCGCTCCGGCAAGCGTACCGCCAAGGCGGCGCTCAGGATTGCCGTCGAGATGGCGAAAGACGGGCTGATCACGAAAGAGGAGGCGGTTGCCCGCATCGATCCGGCCTCGCTCGACCAGCTCCTGCATCCGACCATCGATCCCAAGGCGGCGCGCGACGTCATCGGCGTCGGCCTGCCGGCCTCGCCGGGCGCGGCCACCGGCGAGATCGTCTTCTCCTCCGGTGAGGCCGAGGATGCCAAGGCGCAAGGCCGCAAGGTCATTCTCGTGCGCGTCGAGACCAGCCCGGAGGACATCCACGGCATGCATGCCGCCGAAGGCATCCTCACCACGCGCGGCGGCATGACCAGTCATGCCGCCGTGGTGGCGCGCGGCATGGGCAAGCCCTGCGTCTCGGGCGCCGGCTCGCTGCGAGTCGACTACAAGGCCGGCACGCTGATCTCGATGGGCCAGACCTTCCGCAAGGGTGACATCATCACCATCGACGGCGGCAACGGCCAGGTGCTGAAGGGCGCCGTCGCCATGCTGCAGCCGGAGCTGTCCGGTGACTTCGCCGCCATCATGGAATGGGCCGATGCCGCGCGCCGCATGAAGGTGCGCACCAATGCCGAGACGCCGCTCGACGCGCGCATGGCGCGCTCCTTCGGCGCCGAAGGCATTGGCCTTTGCCGCACCGAGCACATGTTCTTCGAAGGTGACCGCATTATCGCCATGCGCGAGACGATCCTGGCCGACACCGAGAAGGACAGGCGCTCGGCGCTCGACAAGCTTCTGCCGATGCAGCGTTCGGATTTCCTCGAGCTGTTCGAGATCATGGCGGGCTTGCCGGTGACGATCCGCCTGCTGGACCCGCCGTTGCACGAATTCCTGCCCAAGACCGACGCCGAGCTCGCCGAGGTCGCGACCGCCATGAATGTGCCGGCGGACAAGCTCAGGCAGCGTACCGAGGCGCTGCATGAGTTCAATCCGATGCTCGGGCATCGCGGCTGCCGTCTGGCGGTCTCCTATCCCGAGATCGCCGAGATGCAGGCACGCGCCATTTTCGAGGCGGCGGTTCAGGCCGGCCACAAGGCCGGCGCGCTGGTGGTGCCCGAAATCATGGTGCCGCTGGTCGGCCTCGTGAAGGAGCTGCAATACGTCAAGGCGCGCATCGATGCCGTCGCGCAAAGCGTCATGCAGGAGACCGGCACCAAGATCGACTATCTTACCGGCACCATGATCGAGCTGCCGCGCGCAGCCATCCGCGCCCATGTCATTGCCGAAGCGGCCGAGTTCTTCTCCTTCGGCACCAACGATCTGACCCAGACGACTTTCGGCATCTCGCGCGACGATGCGGCCTCCTTCCTTGAAACCTACCGGCAGAAAGGTATCATCGAACAGGATCCGTTCGTTTCGCTGGACATCGACGGTGTCGGCGAACTGGTGCGGATTGCGGCGGAAAAGGGCAAGGGAACACGACCCGACATCAAGCTCGGCATTTGCGGCGAGCATGGCGGCGACCCGGCCTCGATCCGCTTCTGCGAAGAGGTCGGCCTCGACTATGTGTCATGCTCGCCTTACCGTGTACCGATTGCCCGGCTGGCTGCGGCCCAGGCGGCCGTGGAGGCCGCGAAGGGAAGAGCCAAGCGCGCCTGAACGGCGCGCTCCATCTTACGATTTCGTATGGAAACTCACGCGAACGTGCGCGCGCTGGTTCTCAATCTCGACATCGTTCCTGGGCAGTTTCTGGTTCCGAATTACTCGGGGCGTGAAACAGATGTTGCAGATTTCCCCCACCTCTTTCCGATCGATCCTGATCATGCAGACCAAGTTCATAGGCGACATCGTGCTTGCCTCTGCCTTGGCGAAGAACCTTCAGCTCGAATATCCAGGTGTGAAGGTCGTGTTCCTGTGCGATGCCAGGTTTGCTGGATTTCTAACAGCGCATGGCATCGCAGCGGAGGTCGTTTCGTTCAGCCGTGCCGGCATGCGCGGCACGCCGCTCCAGCGCGGGCGCGAGCTTGTCCGGGTTGTGCGAACTTTGCGGCGGCACCGCTACGACATGGTCATCGACATCACCGATTCCAAGACTTCGCGGCTGGTGTCCGGATTGGTCCGTGCCCCGATTCGTGTCGGCCACTATCCGACGGAGCGACCTCTGCGCTGGCTTGAGCGCCAGCCTGCCAATGTCAGGATGAAGCCGTACGGATTCGGCGAAAAACATTATCTCTTCCGCTATTTGTCGCCGCTCGAGGTGCTCGGCGTCGACCTGCGCGTCAGGGCACCGGCTATCCGTCCGCTGCCCTTCGAAACGACGCAAGCGCTCGCCTTGCTGAGCAAGCATCATTTGCGGCCAAATGCCTTCGTGGCGGTGCATGCGGGGGCGAGCTTCATCGGGCGTCGCTGGCAGCCGGAGCGCTTTGCGGCCGCGATCGAACGGATATCGTCCGAAACTGGCCTGGACGCTGTGCTGATCGGCGGCCCTGATGAGCACGAGGCGGCGGACAAGATCGTGGCGGCAGCGAAAACGCCGGTCGTCAATCTGGTCGGCACGCTCTCGCTCGAAACGTTGCTGGCGCTGCTCAAGGAGGCCAGGTTATTCCTCGGCAATGAGAGTGGCCCGATGCATATGGCGGCCGCAGCCGGCACTCCGGTCGTTGGTCTGTTCGGCCGGACCAATCCGGTTCGATGGGGCCCGGTCGGGGTCCCCAGCATCTCGTTGCGCCCCTCCATGCCCTGCGATTGCGTCGGCGGCGACCTGTGCCGTCGGACCGATTCGAGCAAGGCATGCTGTGTCTGGCGCCTTGAAGTGGATTCCGTGGTCGAGGCGGTGCGCGAACTTTTGGCGCGTACCGACGTGGCGCTTGAGCAGGCGGTCTAGCTCAAGTCTGCTAAAGGCGTGTTGAGCTTTTACAGCTACTCTCCATGCAAATTGTCGCGCGGTGGCTTTTCGGATGCGAACCGTTCCGATTTTCGCCTAGATGCGCGTCTTGTTGACGACATCTTGCGGTTGAGCGGCTTGACGGGCCGGGCATGGGAATGACGGGTTTGCTTCAAAAATCTCTTTGCGCGATCGCGCTATCGCTTGTCGTGCTCTCGGCTGGCAATGCCGGGACGCTGGTCGAACCGACGTTGCATCTGACGCCGCAAGGCGGCGGTGGCCGTGTCGCGCTCACGCTGGACGCCTGCGGCGGGAAGACCGATACGCGCATTCTTTCGGCCCTGGTAGAAAACAAAGTTCCCGCGACTATCTTCGTCACCGGCATCTGGCTGAAGCGCAACGCCGCCGCTGTCGGGATCATGCGCGCGCATCCTGATCTGTTCGAACTGGAAAACCACGGTGGCCGCCACATCCCGGCGGTCGACACGCCCCGCAAGATCTACGGCATCAGCAGTGCCGGCAGTCCTGATGCCGTTCAGGCCGAGGTCGAGTCGGGTGCCGCGGCGCTTGCGAGCGCCGGCGGCCCGCCGCCGAAATGGTTTCGCGGCGCCACCGCCGAATACAGCCCGTCGGCGATCGCCATGATCCGCAAGCTGGGCTTCAAGGTCGCGGGCTTTTCCGTCAATGGCGACGGCGGCTCACTGCTCGGCGCCAAGGAAACCGCCCGGCGCATCGCCGCTGCCAAGGATGGCGACGTCATCATCGCTCACATCAACCAACCGACCCATGCCGCGGGCGAGGGTGTCGTCCAGGGCCTGCTCGCCCTGAAGCAGAAGGGCCTGACCTTCGTTCGGCTGGACGACGCCGACGACGTCGGCAACGACGGCACCACGGATTGATCCGTGGCGGAGGTTGATGACGACGGCTGGGAGGCTCAGCGACCTCGGAGATCCGCGATGCTTTCCGCCGCAGTCTATCACTCCGGCTTAGTCTCGACCGTCACCTTGCCCGTATAGAACGCGCCGTGATCGCGGATCTCGACCACTTCGTCGAAAGGCTGCTCATAGGCCCACATCGCGTCCCTGCCGCTGTCGCCGGCCGGCAGCACGCTCCAATAGCTCGCGTTGCCCTTGTAGGGACAATGCGTCGAATGCTCGGTCCTGGCGAGCTTGCTGAGATCGATATCGTCGAACGGGATGTAAAAAACCGCTGGGTAGGGCGGTTCCGACAAGAGCCTGGCCCGGGTTGACCTGGCGATGACGACGTCGCCGGCGCTGACCGTGACGGCGCCGCGATAAGGCTCGATCGTTATCACCTTGTCGGGATTGCGCTGAAAGCCGGGGGCGGGGTTGGCACGCTTGTCCAAGACGGGTCTCATCGGCAGTTTGAGGAAGGTGCGCGGCGGTTTTTCCGTTCGGAACCGCTCTCGTCCGTCA
Organism: Mesorhizobium sp. M1A.F.Ca.IN.020.06.1.1; assembly: GCF_004023265.1. Taxonomy (NCBI): domain Bacteria; kingdom Pseudomonadati; phylum Pseudomonadota; class Alphaproteobacteria; order Hyphomicrobiales; family Phyllobacteriaceae; genus Mesorhizobium; species Mesorhizobium sp. M1A.F.Ca.IN.020.06.1.1. Next base: position 120 of record NZ_RZSR01000020.1, on the reverse strand, counting down.
AAGGTGGATCGGCCCGACGCCTCGCGCAAGGCGGCGCGATGACGCGTCGCGTGCAGCGAAATAATGTTCTAACCGCCGACAGTCAGGCGGCGGCCTTGAATGCGTCCATGAGGCCGGCAT